>NZ_JBFROI010000005.1:0-133872 GCF_041471405.1 Vibrio sp. 10N.261.52.C11 | reverse complement strand
TCCCTAGGGAGCCTTTGTTGTATCTGACGGTATCAAATTTAGATTAAGCGTCTTTTTTGTCTTCGTTCTACACTTTGTCTTTTGATGCCTTATCTTTTGATGCGTCGTCGTCATTCGTTGATTTTGCATCTGAAGAGTCGTTGTCTGCTGGAGTTTCTTCCTCGTCCTCGTCATCGCGGTTTTCGATAACACCGTGTGTCTCTTTCCACTTCTCCCAGCGTTGGAACGCCAGTTCTTGCATGTCAGTCGTCTTATCCGCTTCGTCGACAATCTCTTCGCCCACTAGGTGCTCAAAGATGTCTTCTAGGGTGATGATGCCCTGAATAGTGCCGTATTCGTCCACAACTAAAGACAGTTGCAGGCGGTTTGCCATCATCTGGTCAAAGGCCTTAGCCAAGCCCATGTTGTTCAGCAACACGTGGATAGGGCGCATTACTTCACCCAAAGCTTTCTCACCACAACCGGCTTGCTGCAATCTAAACAGCTCTAAGCGGTGAACAAAACCGATGATGTTGTCACTCTGCTCGCTGTAAACCAGCGGACGTGAGAATGGCGTGTCTTTATGTTGTTCTAGGAACGTATTCACACTCATTTCCGCATCAACACGGAATACCACTGGGCGCGGCGTCATTACCTGAGTCACGGGTACATCTTGAATACCCAGTAGGTTGCTCAGGATTTTTGACTCGCCTTCTGCAAATTCACCGCTCTCTTTTGCCAAAATCGCCATTGCAGATAACTCATCACGCATTTTTGGTGCTTGGTGGCCACGAGCAAGACGTTTGGTGATCTGTTCTGAGAACCATACAAACGGTGTTAGGAAGAACACCATCCAACGAAGCACGCTTGCCGAAGCAGGAGCAAGTTGACGCCAGTAGGTTGCACCAATGGTTTTTGGAACAATCTCAGATAATACCAAGATACCTAGCGTTAGCACGGCAGAGAAGACACCTAACCATTGGCTACCAAAAACGACAGCCGCTTGTGCACCTGCTGTCGCAGCACCGATAGTATGGGCGATGGTGTTGAGCGTTAAAATTGACGCAAGCGGGCGGTCAATATCTGTTTTCAGTTTGTCTAAAGACTCTGCTGCAGGGTGCCCATTTTGTTTTAGTTGAGCAATGTAGCTCGGACTAATACTCAAAAGTACAGCTTCCAAAACAGAACAAATGAAAGAAACTCCAATAGCAATGGAGACGTAAATAGATAGCAGCAGCATGTTTGCCCTTAAATTAAATTGTACGCTTTAGCAGCGATTCAGCGTGGATTATAGTGAAAAAGTAGTGGCTAGGTCATCATTAATTTTGCTCTCAGCCCCTTTTAAACAAGGGCTTGCTTAATAAAATCAGTAACAAATTGTGAGTTATTACTCATATTATGGCTAAAACTACGGCATTAGAGCTAAAGATCGACGACAAACCTTTGCCAGATGGGGCATTTATGTTTTAGAGTGAATTGAATTCAAAAATACAAAGAAGGGAAACCTAAAATGAACAAGACTCAATTAATCGACTTTATTGCTGAAAAAGCGGACCTTTCTAAAGCACAAGCTAAAGCTGCTCTAGAAGCGACTCTTGGCGGTGTTACAGATGCTCTTAAAGATGGCGATCAAGTTCAGCTAATTGGTTTTGGTACTTTTAAAGTAAACCACCGTGCAGCTCGCACTGGTCGTAACCCAAAAACTGGTGATGAGATCCAAATCGCTGCTGCAAATGTTCCAGCATTTGTTGCAGGTAAAGCGCTGAAAGATTCAGTGAAATAATCTAAACTGTACCGAGGTAGTCGTATTCCACCTCGGTACAGGTTTTTATGAAAAAAGCATTTCTTCTCGTTTCACTATTATCTACATTTCTTATTGGCTGTTCTTCAACAAGCCCTCGCAAAAACCTAGAGCAATTTGAAACTCACACTGGCGGCCAAGTCATAGGCGACGCGACGAGTTTCTACTGGGTTACAAACAAGCTAACACAACCTCATACTTCAGCTGACTACGTCACTGTCGGCGATTACGGCTGGTACCAAACTGATTATGCTTGGTCAGAAGGCGTGCTTCGTGAATTCATTCGTGAAGGCGAGCAGCGTAACTCTTCTAATGAGCTGGTTCCCTATCGAGTCCATGTGCGTTTCAATAAGTCAGGCGAAGCTGTGTATCAACAGTATCGTATTGATAGCAAAATCTTACCTATCCAAGCCAAGCAGCTTGAAAACTATCAGAAAGAAGCGACGTCGGTTCTAGAGACCACAACGAAGCAGCATGATGAAGGGCTTAGGCTGATTCAGGGTTACTGGAATGGCAGCTCTTTTAAAACGTGCGCTGGTGGTGAGTTTGATCGCATTGAATTTAACCAGACCTTGCCAGGCTTCGTGATTGACCGATTGGCGTCTGTGGAAAGCTATGCGGCGTTTCTTGGCAGTGATTCACTGGGTAAGATGAGCGTGGAAGAGTTACTGATGCTGGCTGAAGACAGCCATGATTGTGTCGTTAGGCCATCATTGTTGAAAGAATAGCGAGTAATCAAAGGATTGAGAGTATTTGGCCTACTGTAGGCCAAGTGCCTATTTGTCTGTACAAATACAGATTCTTGTGTAAATGAGATAATAAAAGGCGCCTATTGAGGCGCCTTTTTCTGTTATTCACTTGCTGTCATTTGCTTACTGTTATTGGAAAGTAAGCGAGCAACAAGATTGTTTACTGCTCTTGTTCGCGCGCAATCGCACGGTAACCAATATCATTGCGGTGGAACATACCATTCCAGCTAACTTGCTTCGTCAACGCGTAAGCGCGCTCTTGAGCCTCAGAAACCGTATTGCCCAGTGCTGTTGCACAAAGTACACGACCGCCGTTTGTCACAACGTCGCCAGCTTCATTATTTGTCGTACCCGCGTGGAAAACCTTTTGGCCTTCAACTTCGCTTGTTGGTAGTGAAATAACGTCACCTTTTGCGTAGTCAGCAGGGTAACCGCCAGCCGCAAGAACAACACCGATAGAAGCGCGTGGATCCCACTTCGATTCTGCTTCGTCGAGCTTCTCGTCGATAGCCATTAGGCAAAGTTCAACAAGGTCTGACTCCATACGCATCATGATAGGTTGCGTTTCAGGGTCGCCAAAGCGGCAGTTGTATTCGATAACTTTAGGTGTGCCGTCAGCATCGATCATTAGGCCAGCGTAAAGGAAACCTGTGTAAGGTGCGCCTTCTGCGTCCATACCACGTACCGTTGGGTAGATAACTTCCTCAAGGATACGGTTGTGGATTTCTGGAGTTACAACCGGCGCAGGAGAGTAAGCACCCATGCCGCCCGTGTTTGGCCCAGTGTCTTTGTCGCCAACACGTTTGTGATCTTGGCTGGTGGCCATAGGAAGCACGCTAGAGCCGTCAACCATTACGATGAAGCTTGCTTCTTCGCCTTCGAGGAACTCTTCGATAACAACGCGGCTGCCTGCTTCGCCAAAGGCGTTGCCCGCTAGCATGTCTTTGATTGCGTCTTCTGCTTCTTCAAGGGTCATCGCAACGATAACGCCTTTACCTGCCGCAAGACCGTCAGCTTTCACTACGATAGGAGCGCCTTGCTCGCGAACGTAAGCGATAGCTGGCTCAATCTCAGTGAAGTTTGAGTAGTAACCTGTTGGGATATCATGACGAGCTAGGAAGTCTTTAGTGAATGCTTTAGAGCCTTCAAGCTGTGCTGCAGCTTGAGTAGGGCCGAAGATTGGCAAACCTACTTCGCGGAATGCATCAACCACACCGATAACCAATGGTGCTTCAGGGCCCACGATAGTCAGTTCGATTTTTTTATCTTGAGCAAACGCGACTAAACCAGCGATGTCTTCAACGCCGATGTTTACGTTCTCTAGTTTTGGCTCAAGTGCAGTACCTGCGTTACCTGGAGCGATGAATACTGTTTCAACGTTTGGGTTTTGTGCTGCTTTCCAACCTAGTGCATGCTCACGACCGCCAGCACCAATAATTAATACATTCATTTTATTTTACCTTTGATAGCTTCATCAGATTACCTATTTCGGCGTCAAACATGCTCACTTATAGTCATAAGCTCCGCGTGTTTTCCTTGAACTAGGCAATCTGATTTTGCTCTAAAAATTAAAATTTCTATTAACGTTGATGAGTAAAACGCCAACATTAATGAACGGTTAAACGAATAAAAAAGGCTCTAGGAAAACCTAGAGCCTATTCTGATTAGTGGCGGAAGTGACGCATGCCCGTAAAGATCATCGCCATGCCGTGTTCGTCTGCTGCTGCGATAACTTCGTCATCACGCATAGAGCCGCCCGGTTGGATAACACACTTGATGCCAGCCTCTGCAGCCGCGTCGATACCGTCACGGAATGGGAAGAATGCATCTGATGCCATCACACAGCCTTCAACCTGTAGACCTTCGTCTGCAGCTTTGATGCCTGCGATTTTCGCAGAGTAAACGCGGCTCATTTGGCCAGCGCCAACACCAATTGTCATGTCGCCTTTCGAGTAAACGATAGCGTTAGATTTAACGTACTTCGCTACTTTCCAGCAGAATAGAGCATCTTTTAGTTCTTCAGCTGTAGGTTGGCGCTTAGAAACCACTTTCAGGTCACCTTCAGACACCATGCCTTGGTCGCGGTCTTGAACTAGCAAACCACCGTTAACGCGTTTCACGTCAAAGCCAGTTGTCTTCGTTGTCCACTCACCACACTCAAGTAGGCGAAGGTTTTTCTTAGCTGCTACGATTTCTACTGCTTCAGCAGAAACCGAAGGTGCAATGATAACTTCAACGAATTGACGTTCAGTGATAGCCGTTGCTGTTGCAGCGTCTAGCTCACGGTTGAAAGCGATGATGCCGCCAAATGCAGACGTTGGGTCTGTTTTGAATGCACGGTCGTAAGCTTCTAGGATGTCTTCACCTAGTGCAACACCACATGGGTTAGCGTGCTTAACAATCACACATGCTGGCTGGTCGAACTCTTTCACACACTCAAGTGCTGCGTCAGTGTCAGCGATGTTGTTGTAAGAAAGGGCTTTACCTTGAATTTGGCGAGCTGTAGAAACTGATGCTTCTTCAGGGTTTGCTTCAACATAGAATGCTGCTGCCTGGTGGCTGTTCTCACCGTAGCGCATGTCTTGCTTTTTCTCGAACTGTTGGTTGAACGTGCGAGGGAATTTGCTCTCTTCATCACCTTCCTTGTTCTCACCGTATGATGGAACCATAGTGCCGAAGTAGTTAGCGATCATGCCGTCGTAAGAAGCGGTGTGCTCGAATGCTGCGATAGCGAGGTCGAAGCGAGTCTCTAGTGTTAGAGATTGCTCGTTCGCGTCCATTTCAGCGACAACGCGCTCGTAGTCGTGTGCGTTAACAACGATCGTTACGTCTTTGTGGTTTTTCGCTGCAGAGCGAACCATTGTTGGACCGCCGATGTCGATGTTCTCAACGGCATCAGCAAGGGTACAACCTTCTTTAGCAACGGTTTCTGCGAATGGGTATAGGTTTACAACAACCATATCGATAGGGTTGATACCGTGAGTTTCCATCACGTCATCATCTTGACCACGACGGCCTAGAACACCACCATGAACTTTTGGGTGCAGAGTCTTAACACGGCCATCCATCATTTCTGGGAAACCAGTGTAGTCAGATACTTCTGTAACAGAGATGCCTTTTTCAGCAAGCAGGCGAGCAGTGCCACCGGTAGATAGGATATCTACACCACGGTTAGCAAGAGCTTGTGCAAATTCAACGATACCAGTTTTGTCTGATACGCTGATTAGAGCGCGGCGAATTGGACGAGCGTTATTCATGCTTCCATCTTCCTCAAATTCATGGGGTTAAAATAAAGATATTTGCCAAAAAAGAACTTGTTTCTATCTTCTTAGCGTGGATTATCTTAGATACCAGTAAGAGATAAAATATTGGCCAGTTTTGGTAAAGACCTTTTGGGTTTGTCTTATGATCTAGCTATAAGATAACCAACTCCAAATTTGATGGCGCAGATTCTAACTAATTTATTACAAAAAAGCTCGCGCAATCGTTTGGCATCTCAAAATTAATTATGAAAAGTGCCATTTCAGCCTGAAAAGTAACGATAAGGTTAATTGTGGAATGGACGAAACAGTAGGAAAAAACATGTTCCAGATCGGTGAATTAGCGAAACGATGCGGTGTGACGGCCGATACCTTGCGATTTTATGAGAAGAATAATCTGATTGCGCCAGCCAGTCGCAGTGAGTCGGGTTATCGCCTATATGATGAAAACAACCAAAAACAGGTGACCTTTATTCTCAAATCCAAAGAGTTGGGGCTGAGTTTGGATGAGATTAAAGAATTGCTTGAGATTCGCTTGGAAGCGACGCAGCACAGTTGCGCGGAAGTGAAGTCGATTACCTCAGCAAAATTAGAGATGATTGATGAGAAGATCACTGAGTTAACTAAGATTCGCACCGCACTTAAAAAGATTAATGATGCGTGTTGCGGCCACGTAGACGACGATGCAAGCCATTGTTCGATTCTGGCAGCCTTGAATTCCGCAAACGTCGACAAAGGGCGCTGTTGTCGCATTGGGGAGTAATCAGCCACCTATCACGGTTCGACAAGCCAAAAAAAAGCCAAACTCAACAATGAGCTTGGCTTTCAATTCAATAAATTACGAAAGAACGATTAGTTCATGCCGTATTATCAAATAAGCCATTACCCTCAAACTCATCATATCTCACTTTAGTTCTCCTAATGCCCCTTGTAGCAACGGTTTGCTATCCTATTGTGTCTCACCTTCTCCCGTAATATCCTCAGATGTATCAGCAATTGCGTGGTATTTGTTGTGGTAGCTAATCCCTATCGCTAGCAAGTTTCAAAACAATTCTAATATTTAATATGACTCTTATGACTCTTATGACTAGGCCTTTAAATATAAGGGCTTAGAGGCGTCATAAGACTTGTTTTTCTTGTGACGGATAATGAAAGGCTTATGACATGGCAATCAGTGACAGCAAGCTAAAAGCACTCAGTGGAAAGAAACACGACAACGCTAACCCTATAAAGATTGCAGATCGAGACGGGCTTTACGCGTTCCACTACAAAACAGGGAAAGTTTCGTTTGTACTTCGCTATAGATACAACAAAAAGCAATACGAATTAAAACTAGGCTCCTATCCCGCAACATCGCTGCTAGAAGCGAGAACGGCAGCTACCGAGCATCAAAAGCATTTAGATAAAGGTTTAGATCCAAAGGTGCAGGCACAACTCCAACGAGAGAAGACATTGGAAGCGGTAACGGTCAGGGATGCTCTCGAGCACTGGATAGATAATGATGCAGTTAAAAAACGTGCAAACTTTGAAAAGCACCGAGCTCAATTCAAAAAGCACATATATCCGTTCATTGGTCGTTTGCCTTTAGAGCTGTGTGAAACGCGGCACTGGGTTCAAGTCTTTGACGATATTACTAACGGAGCGCACTCTCGCCCCGCCCCAAAAGCAAGCGGGTATATTCTTCAAAATGCGAAACAAGCCCTTAGATTTTGCCGAAACCGCCAGTTTGCTTATTCGACAGCACTGGAAGATTTGAACATTGCTGATATTGGCGAACACCAAAATAAAAAAGATCGCGTTTTGTCGTGGCCTGAGCTTATGGAGGCTTGGGAATGGTGTGATAACGGAAAAAACCATTGGTACTACAGAAATCTAGTTCGTTTATTGGTTGTTTTTGGCTGCAGAACTCAAGAGTTGCGTTTATCAAAAATCAAAGAATGGGATTTGGATTCGATGCTTTGGACTGTTCCGAAATCTAACAGTAAAACGGGTTCTGAAATTAAACGTCCAATCCCGATAGAGCTAGAAAGTGTTATTCGAACGCTAGTTGAAAACTCAAAAAATGAATTTCTTTTGGGTGAAGAAAAACGACCAGAGGCTGTATCTGCTTATGGTGCAGGAATTAGCAAAAAACTAGGTCATGAAAAGTGGAATTTACATGATTTACGCAGAAGTTTTGCTACCCACCTAAATGATATGGAGATAGAGCCTTATGTGGTTGAGCAGATGCTAGGACACGCCTTAGGTGGGGTGATGGCTATTTACAACAGATCGCAGCATATAGAGAAAAAAAGAGCAGCTTTAGACCTTTGGTTATCAAAACTAACTGACACAAAGCAACAATCAAACGTGGTGGGGTTTAAATAGTGGCGGTTTTCATAAAAAAAACAAAAAAATAAACGTCAACATTTTCAGTTGCTTAAATTTTCAATGAAAAGGAAAACTTTACTTATGTGTGTTTTTTCAATTAGTTACGATTTGGAGGCGATTGAACGAGCCCTCAAAGTGCGCATAATTAGACACACGCAGACTGATTGGAATTTACTGAGATAATAACTATGAATACAGAAAAATTACTCACATACGCAGACCTTTGTCCGATGCTAAATCGAAGTTACAAAAGCATTTGGAGATGGGTACAGAATGGCACGTTCCCGCAACCGGTAAAGCACCTTGGCCGTACAATTGGTTGGAAGCAATTGGATATTGAAAACTGGATTAAAGAAAGTAGTGAATCTTAGGTTAGATAATCACTTATGAATTAATCTTTATTTTTAAGTTGTTGATTATTAATTGAAATTATTGATTTTTGGGATTTAAAAAGGAAGTGGCTACCATGTTAAATACCAAAAACTTTGAATTTATCGAATGAACGAAGTCAATCAAGCGCCAGAAAGAAAAAACGCCCAACAAATAAATGCTGAGCGTCCTTAAAAAATCATTGGCTAACGGTAGATTCCAGCAAGATTCGAACCATTAGCCAACGCTAAGAGTATAGAAAATTATGGCTAAAAACGCACGGACTTCCGTAAGTGGTGATCAGCGAAAGTTTGAAAAGGCTATTCATGATGGCATTTGCTCGGATATGAATATTGCATTTGGTGACGCTAAAGAAATTGATGTGAGCTTAATACAGGATGAACACTACAAACGGGTAATTTCAACCTATGTAGACTTATTTGAGCGCCCACACGTTCGCCCAACAGGGCAGGATGTAGCAAAGGAAATTCAAATTAGACTTACTCGAAGCGGTATGGCTATGGAGGATGCGGAACGCATAGCTGACAGGGTTGAAGACTTTCACGGTATAGAGCCGGATACACTTTTAATCAGGCGAGCACTAAAAGGGCTGAGAACGGACACCACCGCACCTACGTACTTACACGAAATTAGCGAAAGCGCTCATCCGGTAGCTTATGACGCACTGCTTATCCTTTGTAGGGAATCTACAGGGGCAACGGTTTTAAATGAAATTACTCCTGAAATTATTTCTATTTTCAATTCTACGCATTCTGTTGTTTTGCATGGAAGTAAAACGCTTATTTGCGAGAGAGCTACCGATCATAAAGGTGGTGTGAGTTACGCATTCTCCAAGCCGGAAGACAAAAGGCAGTTTTACGGAAATCTCAACTTTTCATACCAACAGGGCGAACAAACTAAAAAGGCAAATTGTTATGGCGTCTGGATGAAAGACTTCTCACGCAGCACCTTTCACGGTGTGGTATTTGACCCGTCCGGACGCGCTAGCAATCGTTTTTTAAATATGTGGCAAGGTTTTGCGGTTAAACCCGCCGATGGTGACGATCTCCTAGACCGGATTATGTGGCATTTAAAGCATATTATTTGTTGTGGTAATGATGAGCATTTTAGATTTTTACTGGCGTGGATGGCTCACCTGATCCAAAAACCTGAGGAAAAAAGTGGCATTTGTGTCGCTCTAAAATCAGACGCAAGGGGAACGGGTAAAAGCACCGTGTCTAGGCTGTTAAGTCGATTGTTGGGGCAGCACGCAATCACTGTGCAGGATTCTAAGCATTTACTGGGGGCGTTTAATAGCCATTTAGCTAACAAGCTGTTAGTGACGATTGAGGAGGCATTTTGGAGTGGATCACCTAAGGATGCCGGCAAGATAAGAACATTAATCACTGAGAGCACGATATCTATTGAGGCAAAAGGAAAGGACGCTATTGAGGTTGACAGCTTTCATCGCTTTTTAATGATTACTAACAATGATTGGGTAGTACCTCAAACTGCTAATGAAAGACGCTTTTTTGTGTTGGAGGTTTCGGACGAAAAGGCCAATAACCGCGATTATTTTAAGCCGCTTAATGCTGACATTGAAGATGAGCAAACCATAGGGCAGTTTTTGAACTTCCTACAAGATTACGATTTATCGAGCTTCGATTTAAGAAAAGCACCAAGGACTGAGGCGACACAACAACAAGTTATGGAGTCGCTAGAACCACATGAGGAATGGCTGTCTGGAATCATAGAAAATGGCGAAATAATTGACGGGAACCAGTCATACGATCTTGAGGGTGGGGCAATCGTTCCCAAAGGCAGTTTTTTTGAATCTTATACAGGGTATTGCCAGAAATTGAGTGTTTCAGGCCATCGAATAATAAACGAGAAAAAGCTAGGGCGGTACTTGATTGGGACAGTGAGTTTGATCGATGGAGGAAGGCCCACAATCAACGGTAAGCGCACCACTTGTTACAAAGTGCCATTGCTAGAAGAAATGAAAAGCGCATTTGATAAAGCTTATGAGTACCAATAATTGAGAGCGGGTAAATTGATTATGAGTGATAAGGGAAGTTTAAAGTCGTTACTGGTTGAGCGAAACGCGCGAAAGACAGTGAAGATGGCAAAGCAAAGCAGGCTATTTAGTGGTTGCGAGTATTGCGACACAAAAGCGGTTATTAAGGATTATGTTGCGGGCGACTCTCAGAACGATGAAATGATGGAAAAACTAATAACTGTGTTTGGGACCGGCATTAATTCAGCACCCTATGAACGCGCCACAATTTACGCAACTGCGGATATTGCTCAGGCATTAAAGGATATGGGTAAATCATATGATGTAAGCCTGATTATGATTGATGTTGGATTTGACCCGTTTTGCGATCATGGATGGCGAAAAATCGTTTAAAAATAGCGAAATGGGAATATCAACCCTACGAAGTTGGGAATGTAAAAAGGCTGATTTTTAGAGTCTTAATTCCCATTCTAATAACAATAATATTGATTTTCAGATAACGAAATTAGCAAAAACAGCAAATATCACTACACAAACACAGAATATTGATTTTCACATGAATTATTGCCCACTAACTAACTACAAGGCATTGGTTAGATCTACTGGCAAAAAAAACACAGGATTACCATTTTGAAGCTATTAACCATTGAACAAGCGCGAGCAAAAGCAATCTCAGAACTGGCAGCTAAACTGGGCTTTGCTGTTGCTCACAATGTGGATTTAGACGCGCCTTCTCATATGCAGGAAAAGGACTCAAGTCGCGCAAAGGCTGCATTAATTGCAGGAATAGAAAAACTGATTGAGATTAACGCTCGCGACTTGCTGACTGATCACGTTCACAGTAACTACCAAGCTCGAATTGCAGAATTAGAGGGTTCGCTAAGGGAGGCAAACAAGAATCACGAAATGGAATTACAGAAGCTAATCGAGGAAGTGGAGGGTTTGAAATGAGCAAAAAGGACAAATTACTAGAGCTGCTTAATATGTCAAAGGCCGCTGACGATGCAATTATTCAGATTATGGTCGCAAGGCACCCCAATTTCTCTTCTAAGGAACTTAAAGGTAAAAAGCTACGCCAGTGTATCGATGAGTACCTAAAAGCCGTATACGAGCGCGCAGGGCAGGAAGAGTTCAACTTAATCATGAATTATCGTGACCCATCGATTAACACGGGCGGGTTAACTGGAGTTTTACGTAGACTAAAGTAACCGACCCAAGCACAGAAACCCCAAACAAGGAAAACACATCATGAGTAATTCATATCCGCCAAAATCGAGCACTGGAAAAGATATGACCAATCCGGCCTATAAGAAAATGAACGACCACTTAGCCAACTTTTTCCCTAAATCGGTGAAGTCCGTACCACCCGAAGAAAAGAGCTAAAATACAAATTATTGAATTGAGAGAGGCGCTAGGAACGGCGCTTTTTTTGTGCCTGTCATGTTTTGGTCACGTTTCTAATATGACGGGCGTCATAAGAGCGTGTTTTTGAAACCCTTGCTACATAAGGGCTGGTCACATTAGTCACCTTTTCCACCTTATTTTTTTAAAAAAACGCGGGGGATTTTTTTGATGAGTTTGGGAGGTCGCATGATAAAAATTAATGCGCAGTTTTTAGTGTAAAAAAACGGAATTGGTAGTTTGTGTGGTAGCTATAAAATAAAAAAGCCACTCAGTAAAATGAATGGCCTTTAAAAACAATAACTTATGAATTTTTTATTAATTCATGCCGTATTTTTTAAGTTTCTTGCGAAGAGTACCGCGGTTAATACCCATCATGGTTGCTGCGCGAGTTTGGTTACCGCGAGTGTACTGCATGATAGTGTCTAGTAGTGGCTGTTCAACTTCAGCTAATA
The DNA here is from genome assembly GCF_041471405.1 of Vibrio sp. 10N.261.52.C11. Lineage (NCBI taxonomy): Bacteria > Pseudomonadati > Pseudomonadota > Gammaproteobacteria > Vibrionales > Vibrionaceae > Vibrio > Vibrio sp. 10N.261.52.C11. The sequence goes on along the minus strand of NZ_JBFROI010000005.1, from coordinate 121,471 downwards.
CTAATTCGTATAACTCGCTGACTTCTTGACCGTTTAATTGAGCAAGGTAATTTTTCAATGATGCTTTAACTGAGTCACGTAGTGGCTTCTGCGTGATTTGGTCTTGTGATGTAACTGTAGTTACTGTCAATGCTTCTGAAGTCAGATTTTGTTCGAACATATTCGGTCTAGCTCTTCTCGTAATTATGGTGCAACGTTATCAAAAAAACCCTCTAGCGCTTCAAGCTGCAGATCACCTGCTTCGAATGCGTTGAAGGTACGGCGAAACTCACTCGCTTGTTCATGTTCTTTTAGATACCAACCCACATGCTTACGAGCGATGCGAGGGCCTAAAAACTCTCCATAAAATTCATGTAGAGCGTGCACATGACCAAGCATGATGTCTTTCACTTCCGAAATCGGGAGTGGGTCCATCGTGGTGCCGTTTTCCAAATAGTGTAGGATTTCGTTAAAAATCCAAGGACGTCCTTGGGCAGGTCGACCTATCATTAAAGCATCAGCGCCGGTGTACTCCAGCACAAACTTCGCTTTTTCCGGACTATCGATATCACCGTTAGCGATAACCGGAATAGATACTGCTTGTTTCGCTGCTTTAATGTGTTTGTATTCTGCCTCACCTTTGTACATACAAGCGCGAGTTCTTCCATGGAGCGCAAGAGCTTGTATGCCGCAGTCTTCGGCTATTTTCGCGATTTGGACACAGTTTCTATTGTCTGTATCCCAGCCTGTGCGCGTTTTCAACGTTACTGGAACGTCGACAGCATTTACCACCGCTTTCAGAATGTCTTCAATGAGTTCTGGATGCTGCAGTAAGGCTGAGCCCGCAAGCTTCTTATTCACTTTTTTGGCTGGACAACCCATGTTGATATCGATGATTTGCGCACCGTTATCGACATTAAATTGAGCAGCCTCGGCCATAAGCTGTGGATCTGCACCAGCGATTTGTACTGAACGAATGCCCGATTCGCCTTCATGTACCATACGCTGCTGAGACTTTGACGTTTTCCAAACTTTCGGATTGGAGGACATCATTTCACTGACTGCCATCCCCGCACCGTAGCGAAGACACAACTCACGGAATGGTCTATCCGTTACGCCAGCCATAGGAGCGACGATTAGATTGTTCTTAAGTTGATAATTTCCGATTTTCAAAAATGTCATCACAGTTCTGTACCAGCAAGGGCGCGCATTTTACGCATTTTTTCGCTGCGTGAAAAGACTAATATTTGAGCATTTACAATTTGTTTTTGTAATTTGTTTAAATTTCAGTCAATTAGCGCCCAAAGTCTTGTCTAGCCTTGCTTGCGACCTGAGATTCGACACCATTCTTGTTGTTCGATGATCGGATCAATGTGAAGCTCATCACGATAATAAGTGGCAACATCTTCTGCTTGTGTATCTAAAACACCCGACATCGCAAGTACACCATTTGGCTTAACTAGGCCCTTGATGATGCCAGAAAGGTCGCGTAATGGACCCGCAAGAATGTTGGCAACAACAACGTCTGCTAGCAAACCTTCCGGTTGATCTTGTGGCAAGAACACCTCTAGTTGCTCAGCAACGCCATTGCGTTGTGCGTTGTCTTTTGATGCAAGCAGAGCTTGAGGATCAATGTCGATCCCGATAACTTTTGCTGCGCCTAGTTTGATCGCAGCGATCGCTAGGATGCCTGAGCCACAACCGAAGTCGATCACGGTTTTGCCTGCAAGGTCTAAGCCTTCAAGCCACTCAAGACACAATGCCGTTGTCGGGTGAGTACCTGTACCAAATGCAAGGCCAGGGTCTAGCATTACGTTAACAGCGTCAGGTTCAGGGATATCGCGCCAGCTAGGGCAGATCCATAAACGCTCACCAAACTTCATTGGGTGGAAGTTGTCCATCCATTCACGCTCCCAATCCTTGTCTTCAATTTGCTCTACTTTATGAGCAAAGTCTGCAGGGAACATGTTGCTTGCTTTAATCTGCGCTAGAACGACACCAGTATCAGTCTCAGCGTCGTAAAGCGCGAGAATGTCAGTATCACCCCAAAGGCGAGTTTCGCCTGGCAGAGGCTCAAATACAGGGGTATCTTGTGCATCCAGGAAAGTTACAGAAAGAGCACCAGTCTCTTCCATTAACATGTCGCCGATTTGTTCGGCATTTTCATTGGTAGCATTAAGCTTGATTTGAATCCAAGGCATGGCTGCATCTTCTATATGAGAAAAATTGGATGGCGAGTCTAGCAGAAAATATGAGCAAATTCACCAAAACCCCACGGAATATAATGGGGATTAAAGATTGATTTTTTCGGCGGTTCAAAAACAAAAATGCTCACCGAAGTGAGCATTTTGACTGTTCTTAAACGAACGGATTATGACAAACCAAGTTTCTTCTCAAGGTAGTGGATGTTTGCACCACCGTGTTGGAAGTTTTCGTCGTTCATAATAGACAGTTGAAGCTCAGTATTAACGTTAATACCTTCAACAATCATTTCACCCAATGCGTTCTTCATACGAGCGATAGCAACATCACGGTTCTCACCGTAAGTGATCAGCTTACCAATCATTGAATCGTAGTGTGGTGGCACTGTGTAACCCGTGTAGATGTGAGATTCCCAACGTACGCCCATGCCGCCTGGTGCGTGGAAACGTTCAATCTTACCTGGTGAAGGTAGGAAACGAACTGGATCTTCAGCATTGATACGACATTCGATTGAGTGGCCACGCAGCTTAATGTCATCCTGAGTGAATGATAGAGGCTGACCAGCTGCAATACGTAGCTGTTCTTTCACTAGGTCGATACCCGTTACCATTTCAGTAATCGTGTGTTCAACCTGGATACGAGTGTTCATTTCGATGAAGTAGAATTCACCGTTCTCGTATAGGAATTCAAATGTACCTGCACCGCGGTAACCGATCTCAATACATGCACGAGTACAACGTTCGCCAATGTACTTACGCATCTCTTCAGTGATACCTGGAGCTGGCGCTTCTTCCACAACTTTCTGGTGACGACGCTGCATTGAACAGTCACGCTCACCTAGGTGGATAGCATTACCTTGGCCATCTGCAAGCACTTGTACTTCAATGTGACGTGGGTTTTCTAGGAATTTCTCCATGTAAACCATGTCGTTGTTGAAACATGCTTTTGCTTCAGCACGAGTCATCGCGATAGCTTCTGTTAGTTCTGCTTCAGAACGAACAACACGCATACCACGACCGCCGCCGCCGCCAGATGCCTTGATGATAACTGGGAAGCCAATGCGTTTAGCGTGCGCTTTGTTTTTTGCTTCGTCGTCGTCAAGAGGGCCGTCAGAACCTGGTACACAAGGTACGCCAGCTTTCTTCATTGACGTGATAGCTGACACTTTGTCACCCATCATGCGAATGGTTTCAGCTTTAGGGCCAACGAAGATAAAGCCACTGCGCTCTACCTGTTCTGCAAAGTCTGCATTTTCAGATAGGAAGCCGTAGCCAGGGTGAACAGCTACTGCACCTGTAACTTCAGCTGCGCTGATGATACGAGGGATGTTTAGGTAGCTATCGATACCACGAGCTGGACCGATACAAATGGTTTCGTCTGCAAGCAGTACGTGCTTAAGATCACGGTCAGCAGTTGAGTGAACCGCTACCGTTTTAATGCCAAGCTCTTTACATGCACGCAGAATACGTAGTGCAATCTCACCACGGTTCGCGATTACTAATTTATCTAACATAATGAGTGCTCTCTATTATTCGATAATTACTAGAGCTTGGTCGAATTCTACTGGTTGACCGTCTTCAACTAGGATAGCTGTTACAACACCAGATTTATCAGCTTCGATTTGGTTCATCATTTTCATTGCTTCAACGATACATAGCGTTTCGCCAGCAGTTACAGATTGACCAACTTTAACGAATGGTTTTGCGTCTGGGCTTGGAGCGCCGTAGAAAGTACCAACCATTGGAGAAAGAACTTGGTGACCAGCTGGAACTGCAGGAGCTGCTGCTTCTGCTGCTACAGGTGCCGCCGCAGGAGCTGCTGCCGCTACAGGTGCTGGAGCAGCTGCATATTGAACAGGTGCTACAGGTGCAGTGCTGTTACGACTGATTCGTACTGACTCTTCACCTTCAGAGATTTCTAGCTCAGAAATACCAGACTCTTCAACCAATTCGATTAGCTTTTTGATTTTGCGAATATCCATTGTTTCTTTCTCTTTATCTGTTAATTGAACTTACTCTATGACTGAGTAGGTTAGTAATAGTTCGTTGTTTATGTTTACTTTGAGTTGAGCTTGCTGAGCGCAGCGGTCAAAGCAAATTGATAACCTTGGGCACCTAAGCCACAAATCACACCTTCTGCTTTATCAGATAGGTAAGAGTGGTGACGGAATGGTTCACGCGCGTGAACATTCGATAGATGAACCTCAATAAATGGTATTGCAACGCCAAGTAGTGCATCACGCAGTGCCACACTGGTATGTGTAAAGGCTGCTGGGTTGATAATAATAAAATCAACATTTTGATAAGCACTATGGATAGCTTCAATCAGTTCGTACTCACGATTTGACTGTAAGTGAGATAGCTCAACATCGTGTGCTTTCGCTTGCTCGGTCAGTGAGCTAATAATCTGGTCAAGTGTTTGAGAACCGTAGTGTGCGGGCTCTCTAAGGCCTAACAGGTTAAGGTTTGGGCCATTTAAAACTAGAATGCGAAACTTTGTAGACATCGTGGGGCTATCTTCCTTTATCGTGTTTACGAACGTGAATGTTGCCATTTTATTGAAAATTTGCGGTTAATTTCCAGTGAGAAAAACCCAAATTTAAAAATTAGAACCAGATTATAGCTAATTCAGCGCAAATCGCAGCAATTTACTGGTCTAATCTCCTATTGATACAGCTTGGAATTGTTACCAACTTAACAAAAAAGCGTCTTAGCCTTAATTTGGGGCGGGATATTTGAGATCAAGATCAGCCATAAAAAAAACCGCCACATAGGTGACGGTTTAGAAAGTGCTGTTTTAAACAGTGATTAGCTGCTGTGACTGGTTGCTTATGCCAGTTCTGCTTTCTCGGCAATCAGCTTATCAACCACACTTGGGTCGGCCAGTGTCGAGGTATCACCTAGGTTACCTGTATCGCCAGTCGCGATTTTACGCAGGATACGACGCATGATTTTACCCGAACGAGTTTTTGGTAGAGAGTCGGTCCAGTGCAGTACATCTGGCGTTGCAATTGGGCCAATCTCTTTACGTACCCAGTCTTTCACTTCTTTATGAAGCTCTGCGGTTGGGAACTCACCATCATTCAGCGTGATGTAAGCGTAAATCGCTTGGCCTTTAATATCATGAGGGATGCCCACAATCGCGGCTTCTGCAATCTTATCGAACGCGACTAGAGCCGATTCAATCTCAGCAGTACCCATACGGTGACCTGATACGTTAAGTACATCATCGACACGCCCCGTAATCCAGTAGTAACCGTCTTCATCACGACGAGCGCCGTCACTGGTGAAGTACATGCCTTTAAAGGTCGAGAAGTAAGTCTGTTCGAAGCGGTCATGATCGCCATGAACGGTACGCATTTGGCCTGGCCAAGAGTCAAGAATCACTAGGTTGCCGTCTGTTGCACCCTCAATGATGTTACCCATGTTATCAACCAGTGCCGGTTGCACACCGAAGAATGGACGAGTTGCAGAGCCCGGTTTCAGGTCTGTTGCGCCTGGTAGCGGTGCAATCAAGATACCGCCCGTTTCTGTTTGCCACCATGTATCAACAATTGGAGATTGCTCATTACCGATTGTTTTGTAGTACCACTCCCACGCCTCTGGGTTGATAGGTTCACCCACTGAGCCCATGATTCTTAGGCTGTCACGAGAAGTACCTTCAACGGCTTCATTGCCTTTCGCCATCAATGCACGAATAGCCGTTGGCGCCGTATAAAGAATATTAACTTGGTGCTTATCGACCACTTCGCTCATGCGGCTGGTGTTCGGGTAATTTGGCACGCCTTCAAACAGAATCGTTTTTGCGCCATTAGCAAGCGGTCCGTAAACAAGATATGTGTGACCGGTAATCCAACCCACATCGGCTGTACACCAGAAAGTCTCGCCTTCTTGGTAATCGAATACGTATTTGAAGGTCATCGCAGCATAAACAAGGTAGCCACCTGTGGTGTGCATAACGCCTTTAGGTTTACCTGTTGAGCCTGACGTATAAAGGATGAATAGTGGATCTTCTGCGTTCATCTCTTCTGGTGGGCAATCTGCAGATACATTAGCAATAGCATCGTGCCACCACACATCGCGATGTTCGTGCCAAGCAACATCGCCGCCAGTGCGTTTGAATACGACAACCTTCTCGATGTTCTTCACTTCAGGGTTAGTCAGTGCTTCATCGACGTTTTTCTTCAGTGGAACAGCACGGCCGCCACGCACGCCTTCATCGGCAGTGATAACGACTTTAGAATTTGAATCGATAATACGACCAGACAGAGCTTCTGGTGAGAAACCACCAAATACGACTGTGTGGACTGCACCGATACGGGTACATGCCAGCATGGCAACAGCAGCTTCTGGAACCATTGGCATGTATAAACAAACCACATCACCTTTGCGTACGCCTTGCTCTTTTAAAGCATTTGAAAACAGGCACACTTCTTTGTGTAGTTCATTAAAAGTTAGCGTTTTGTCATCAGCCGGGTCATCGCCTTCCCAGATAATAGCGACTTCATCACCGCGCTCAGCAAGGTGGCGGTCGATACAGTTAGCCGAAACGTTAAGCGTGCCATCTTCAAACCAGCGAATATCAATGTGGCCAGGGTCGAAAGAGGTGTTTTTTACCTGTGTGAAAGGCTTAATCCAATCAACGATTTTTCCGTGTTCACCCCAAAAGCCTTCAGGATCAGAAACAGATTGCTGGTACATGGCTAGGTAAGTGTCATTATCCGCGTGTGTGGTTGATTTAATATTTTCTTTTACCGGATAAACGTGGGCTTCACTCATTGCATCTCTCCTTGTGCCTACATTCCTAATGAACTGGCAACTTCCTTTGTGTTCAGTTTCTAGGTCTATTACAGAACCGTCGTTGTGCTATCACTCTCGGCTAGGACGGCGATTTCCACAATTAGACTTTAGGATGAGACGCCGCTTTTCACTTAAAAAATAGCGAGTTAAGTTCATTTTTGAGAGATTGCTCTCTATGTGGAAAGGCAGTAGTTGAATTAGATATACGAAGAGTTAAAGCGCGGTAAGTCGCCGTGCTTTAGGCGAACAAAAATCAGCGCAGCGGAGATAGCATCTTGTAATGCATCATGTTTATTGACCGGGATAGGTAAATCGAGCTGACGACAGATGGCATCGATACTGAGGTCAAAATAGGCATTCGGCAGCTGCCTTTCGAGTTTCTCTTGGTAGAGCTGGCTCACTTCGACTAATCGGTTAGGCAGTGGAAATCCAAGCTGTTTTAAACAGGCACGGTCGAGAATCTTCTTATCATAGCGGATGTGATAGCCGACTAAAGGACGATTTCCGATGAAGTTCAGTAGCTCAATTAGGGCTTGTTTCTCTTCTATACCGTGCTTTAGATCTTGATGGCGAATGCGGTGGATTTTGATGGAATTGCAATCGAGTGACTGAGGTGCTCTGAGTCGAACTTCAAAAGGTTGGCTGGTAATGATTCGGTTACCGATGATCTTGGTCGCGGCAATAGTGACTAATTCCGCCTGATTAGGGTCGAGGCTGGTGGTTTCACAATCGAGCGATACATATTCATTATGTGTAGGCGTAGCAAACAGAGGCTGATAAGGAGAGCCTTTGAGCTTGTGATGCCAGTAATAACGAACCAATCTATTCATCGTTCAATGCCTAATCTCTTATCTGATAGTGGTAACCTAGCCATTGCTTGAATTTCTTCACCACATGTAGGCTATGACGAAGCAGATCTCTGTCTGCTCGCTCCATCAGTTTGACGTTGATCTTGTTGCTGCTGTGCTGCTGAGAAAGCCTTTGGGCTAAGCGCCACTTAAAGAATTGTTTGAGAGCTTCACTGAGATTGTCTGCGGTGCTTTGCTCTAATACCTTCTTGCTGACCAACTGCTCAATGCGTTCGAAGGTGTTGTTGACCGTGACACCATGCTCTAGGCAAAGCGCTCTCACACCATGCACGATTGGGAAAATACCGCCTTGTTTGATATCGAGCCCTGACTTGGATTGCTTCACATTGCCAAATAGGGTGAGGGGGACCGAGAAGTTCAACGCCGGGCGGCAGAACTCCGTCAGAATCAATTCTTGTCCGAGCATCAAATCGCTGAGGTGCTGCTTTACAGGTTTTAATAACTCTCTATTACCCGCTACTGCGTGTGCATCTGCCATGATCGCAATATCCATCACGGTGTCTGGCGTGGCTTTTTTTACCCAACGGGTGAGCGTTTGTTTCCACTCTTTTTCTGAATGTACCCATTTCGGGTTGTTGACCATCACATTGCCCGGGCACAGTGGATAGCCCAATTGCTGCAGTGTGTGGGTGAGATCGTTCATGGCACTTTGGCATTGATGCCACTCCAAGCCATCTTGAATTATTAGCGCGTTGTCTTGATCGGTTTTGAGAATTTGTTCCCCACGGCCTTCGGAACCCAACACGATTAGGCAGCAATGATTATGCAGTGCAGGTGGGATCACCAACTCAAAAGCCTTCTCTATGATCTGTTCGTTGACCGCAGAAATCAGCTCCATGATAAAGCGTGTGCGAATCCCATTACTGAGCAAGCTCTCGACCAGTTGACGTTGTTTGTTGGATGCCATTGCCAATTCTTCAACGCTGGTGGCGCGCGCAATACGCAAAGTAAGAACGTGGGAGTGTGTGGAGAATGCACTGAGAATCTGTGTCATATCCACCATGCCGACCGCATTTTTACCATCACAAACCATCAACCTTTTTACTCGATTTCTGGTCATGGTAATCATGGCGTTAAATAAGAAATCGCCTTGGTTCACGTGCATCACCGGAAACGTTGCGATCTCACCGACAGGCGCATCCAGTGTGAAATTATCGAGCATCACAGCATGCAATAAATTGGTTCGAGTGACGATTCCATACGGCAAGGAACATGATGATCCAAAAGCTTTTGGATCATTATGTTCCAAATGGACTAGGGCCGAGTCTAACCCTTGTTCTTTAAGGGTTTGAGTGACTTGGTTGATCGGTTGGTTTGGTTCAAGTATCAGTGGTGGGTGATAGATAGAGTCATCCACTTTGGTTAATATAAACTCGGCAAGATTCTGTTGCTGCTGGGCGGCTTCTATCAAAGCTTTTCGTGTTGATAGGTTGCTATCAAAGTAGGCAGCGAATTGGCCATTGGCGTGGTAAAGCTCAAGAAAAATATCGGTGGGCAGCAGATAACTTAATGTATCTTCGAGTGCGATATATTGGTGTTTGGTGTGGGGTTCAAACTGGCTGCGGACATCAAAAATATCGTCATTGGCATAGTGTGCGTAAATCTCACCATCACTGCTCGCGCGCTCTTCAACAGCTCCTTTGATCAAAATATGCAGGTGTCGGCTCGGCCTTTCAGCTTCCAGTATCACTTCTTGAGAGCGGTAATACACCACGTCTAATGAAGAGCGAAGCTTCAACTGTTCGGCGTCGGACAGGCTATCGAAGGGCGGGTGCTGCATATTAAATTTGTCAGGCATAAGCATCACAAGAAGAAATGGGAGTCTTTAATCAGTCTGACAAAATACCAGCGAAGCTCCAGACGACTTTAGTCTAAATGCGAGTATGAGTATTGATGAGCGTGAAATCTCTTGTTGAAATGCGATATCCAGACCCATTGAATATGGGAATACTATCCCAGTAATAATTCCCTTTTTCATCGTATGCGAGATAGGCATAATTGGTGCTGCCTTTTTCCGCACACTTTATAGGTCATTTATGTTTAGCCCTTCACCCTATGGCTGGATCTCTCAGTATTTTCTTGGTTTCTTTTTTGCGTATGGCGTGTATTTGCCATTTTGGGCGTTGTGGTTTGAAGACCAAGGCGTGTCTGCTGGTGATATTGGCGTATTGATTGGTATCGGCTTTGCGACTCGTTGTGTGGCCAACTTAGTGATTACGCCGCGTATCCATAAAGTGGAACACTTGATGCCAGCGCTACGCTGTTTGAGTTTCGCTGCGCTGCTGTTTGTCGGTTTCCACTTCTTCACCGGTGGCAGCTTTATACTGATGTTGTTGGCAACGGTACTGTTTAACCTCTGTTGTGGGCCGATCATTCCTCTTTCTGATGCGATGGCTAACCATTACAGTCGTTTGAAAATGCTCGACTACGGCCGAACTCGTCTTTGGGGATCAATTGCCTTTATCGCAGGTTCAACGGTTGTTGGCTATTTGGTGGCACAATTCGGCACTGACATGATTTTGTATACTGCGCTTGCCGGTGTGTTGCTGTCATTGATTCTTGCGATGAGAAACCCCAATGTGATGCCAGTAACACAATCTGAGCAACAAGCGGCGCGACCAAAACTAGGTGAACTGCTGCGTGAGTCGTCAGTGGTAAAGTTTTTAGCCTTGATGGCGCTGCTGCAAGGTAGTCATGCGGCTTACTACAGTTTTAGTGCGATTTATTGGAAAGAAGCGGGTCACTCAGAAGCTATCATCGGTTATTTGTGGAGTTTAGGTGTTGTTGCTGAAGTGGCCGTATTTGCTCTGAGTAAGCGATTATTCTCAGGCTGGTCACTGCGTACTTTGTTTGTCGTCGCGGCTATTGGGGTGATGGCGCGTTGGGGTATAACCGCATCAACCACGGCGATTTTTGCACTGGTGATGGTGCAGTTGCTGCACGGTGTGACCTTTGCCATGGCACACATCGCCGCGATTCAATACATCCAATCTGAAGAACAAAACAAGATGGTTGCGCTACAAGCCCTGTATAACGCGATTCCATTAGGTGCCTTTATTGCACTGATGACCACCTTAAGTGGTTGGGGTTATGAGCTTTGGGGCGCAAATATCTTCTGGGGCATGGCTGCAATGGGTGCACTTGCTCTGTTCATTAAGTTGGATGAAAGAAGTTCAGTGGTTGAGATTAATCAATCAGATTCGGAACAGTCAGAATCTCACAGCAAATGCTGATAATTAGAGTCTAAAGCACAGAATTTAAGCGATGCGATTGAGTTAATCACCCATCCTTAGTTAAATGAAACCTCTCCCTTATGGAGAGGTTTTTTTATGGATGAAAAAAGGGTTTTCAATGCAAGGATGGATAGTAATTCCAGTCTCTTTAGCCTACTTGGGCGTGTTATTTCTGATCGCTTGGTATGGAGACAGGCAGGTTCGTTGGCTATCGCGTTGGCGCCCGTGGATCTATAGCCTTTCGATTGCCGTGTATTGTACCTCTTGGACCTTCTATGGAACGGTCGGGCAGGCGAGTAACAACCCTTGGTCTTTTTTACCCATTTACCTCGCCCCGATTCTAGTCTTTACACTAGGCTGGCGGATCTTGGCGCGGCTGATCCTGATTGCGAAGCGGGAACATATCACCTCCATTGCCGACTTTATCGCGGCTCGTTATGGAAAATCTCAGGGCTTAGCGGTGGCGGTGACGGTTATCGCCGTGGTTGGTATCCTTCCTTATATTGCTCTGCAACTGCGTGGTATTACCATGGGGTTGGATATTGTTGCACCCAACCTAGCGGCTGACTTCGGTTATCAGGACTATCATGTGTCTTGGTTTGTGGTCGGTGCTTTGGCTATTTTCACCATGCTGTTTGGTACAAGACACATTGATAACACAGAGCATCACCGTGGCATGATGATGGCGGTGGCGTTTGAATCCATCGTTAAGCTCGCGGCATTCCTGATCGTTGGCCTATTCATCATGTATCTGGCGATGAGCAGCGACAAGATCGACTTGCTTGATGTGGCGGCTTCCACCTACGAATCACCCAATATTCCGACCTTAATTATTCATACCGTTTTAACCATGTTGGCGATTGTCTGTTTGCCCCGCCAGTTCCATACCATGGTGGTAGAGAACGAACGTCCTCAAGACCTGCATACCGCTCGCTGGTTGTTTCCGCTTTACCTGATTTTGATGGGACTGTTCGTGCTGCCAATTGCTTGGGCAGGACAAGGACTACTTACTGGTATGCCAGCGGATACCTATGTGATCAGTGTGCCAATGTCAGAAGGCGCTAATCACATTGCCTTGCTGGCTTTCCTTGGTGGTACGTCTGCGGCAAGTGGCATGGTGATAGTGTCGACCATCGCCTTGGCGATCATGGTGTCGAATGATTTAGTGATGCCACTGTTACTGCGCCGTATGCGCCTAACCCAAAGAACCCATCGACACTTTTCTGGCCTGCTATTGGTGATTCGCCGCGGGCTAATTTTACTGCTGTTACTGGGTGCTTGGCTGTTTTATCAAGCGCTCGATACCATCCATTCACTGTCAGCGATTGGCTTTCTTTCCTTTGCTGCGATTGCTCAATTCGCGCCAGCACTTATTGGTGGTTTGTACTGGCGCCCGGGTAACCGCAAGGGCGTGTATGTCGGCTTAATGGTGGGCTCGTTGATTTGGCTGATTACCTTGATGAGCCAAACCAGCATGTTGGCTGGCGACAGTGACAGTAACCTTTTACTGTGGATTATCACGCCGCCAGAACTGCTCAGTAGCTGGAATATCAGCAGTTCAAACTGGGGCATTGTGCTGAGTATTGTACTTAATACCTTGTGCTATGCCGTGGTTTCGATGACGACTCGCCCAAGCCTAAGTGAGCGCTTACAATCAGCAGCATTTGTTGGCACGCCGCTGCCTGAAAACGAGAATATCAGCCTTTACCAGAACCGAGTGACGGTCGCTGAATTAGAGATGCTGGCGTCGCGTTTTGTAGGCCGTAAGCGTGCCAAAAGTGCCTTACACAGCTATTGGCAACAACACGGTCAGCCGCTGCTTCCTAATCAACAAGCGCCTGCAAGTCTGATTCGACACGCAGAGCGCGTGCTCGCCGGAGTATTCGGTGCTTCATCTGCTAAGTTAGTACTTACTTCTGCTTTGCAGGGAAGAAACATGCAGCTTGAAGAAGTCGCGACCATCGTTGATGAAGCTTCGGAACTGTACGACTTCAGTCGCGGTTTACTGCAAGGCGCGATTGAACATATTGGCCAAGGCATCGCAGTAATCGACAAACAAATGAGGCTGGTTGCATGGAATCAGCGTTACCTAGAATTGTTTGAATTCCCTGCGGGTTTGATTCAGGTTGGGCGACCCATTTCAGACGTGATTCGTCATAATGCCGAGCAAGGGTTGTGTGGCCCAGGTGACCCGGAAGATCACGTTCGCCGCCGTGTTTATCACCTTGAGCAAGGCACTCGACACACCTCTTCTCGTATTCGTCCTGATGGCCGAGTGATTGAGGTGCAAGGTAACCCAATGCCAAGTGGTGGTTTTGTGATGAGCTTTACCGACATCACGGTATTCCGACAAGCAGAGCAAGCGCTAAAAGATGCCAATGAAAGCTTGGAATCGAGAGTGCATGAGCGAACTCAAGAGCTCGAAAAACTGAATCATCGCTTGGTAAAAGCCACGCAGATTTCGGATCAAGAATCACAATCTAAGAGTCGTTTTCTAGCCGCGGTAAGCCACGATTTGATGCAGCCGCTCAATGCCGCACGTCTATTTGCTTCGTCACTGTCTGAGGTGGCAAAAGAGCAAGAGGTGAAGCAATTGTCATCTCACATCGAGAGTGCACTTGGCGCCGCAGAAGATTTGATTGGTGACTTGCTAGATATCTCTCGATTGGAGTCCGGAAAGTTAGAAACCAACATTCACGCGATTGCCGTGCATGACGTATTAACCAATTTGAACGCGGAATTTAGCGCTCTAGCGAGACAACAGAAAATTGAGTTTAAGATGATTCCGTCGTCATTGTTCATTCATTCAGACCCTAAGCTGTTGAGGCGTGTGATTCAGAACTTTTTGACCAATGCGTTCCGCTACAACCCGGAAGGGAAAGTGGTACTGGGTGCGAGAAGAGTCAATGGACAGGTTCGAATTGATGTGTGGGATAATGGAACCGGTATCGATGAAGACAAGCAACAAGAAATCTTTGAAGAGTTTACTCGTGGCAGCCAAGTACGAGCCGATCAAGGATTGGGGTTAGGGTTAGCAATCTCGAAAGGTATTGCTCATGTGCTTGGCCATCAAATTTCGATGCGCTCATGGCCGGGGCAAGGCAGTGTCTTTTCCATCACTTTAGCTAGAGCGGAAAAAGTGGCTCCAGTTGTGCAAGCTTCGACGCCAATGGCGACCAGCGACATCGAACATCTCAAGATATTGTGTGTCGATAATGAACGAGAAATCTTAGTCGGTATGGAAAACCTGATCGGACGTTGGGGCTGTGAGGTTAAGACGGCGGTTGATTTGGTCGAAAGCTTGCAGTGCCTAGATGAGGGTTGGCTACCTGATGTGATTTTCTCTGATTACCGTTTAGATAATGGCAGAACGGGTCTCGAAGTCCTGCAGCAGTGTCGCTTGCGCCTCGGAGACTCTTTTGAAGGGGTCATCATTAGTGCCGATAGAACCGATGACATGTTGGCAGCGATAAAGGCCAACAGCTTTCGCTTTATTGCCAAGCCAGTGAAGCCACTTAAGTTAAGAGCGGTCTTGAATCGAGTGAGCTAGTTTGGGTTAACAGGCTCGGATTAGTACGTTCGTGAGCGGATAGTGAAAAGGCCTCAGATGAGGCCTTTTTTGTCTCTGTTTTTTTTGCGAACGCCGATTCGCTTGTTAATTCAATAACTAACCAGCAATGCCACCTTGTGTCAGTGTGGTTGGATCAAGCAGTTTACTGAGCTCTTCTCGGCTAAGATCGGTTTCTCTTTCTGCGACATCCAGAATTGGTAAGCCTTCTTTGTAAGCTTTCTTGGCAATATCAGCCGCCTTCAAGTAGCCAATCACAGGGTTAAGTGCGGTCACTAGGATTGGGTTCTTTGACAGTGCCAAATCGAGATTGTCTTGGCGTACCGTGAAGGTCGCGATGGCTTTGTCCGCTAAAGCGACTGAGCTGTTTGCCAATAACTCAATACTTTCCAACACGTTATGAGCAATCACTGGCAGCATCACATTAAGTTGGAAGTTACCTGATTGTCCGGCTACGGTAATGGTGGTGTCGTTGCCAATGACTTGCGCCGCCGCCATAGCTGCAGCTTCTGGAATCACAGGATTTACCTTGCCAGGCATGATCGATGAGCCTGGTTGTAGAGCCTGTAATTCAATTTCCCCTAAGCCAGCCAACGGCCCAGAGTTCATCCAGCGAAGATCGTTTGAGATCTTCATGATCGCAACTGCTGCCGTTTTGAGCTGACCTGACAGCGCAACGATCGCGTCTTGACTGCTGAGGCTAAAAAAGAAGTTTTCACTCGAGCTAAAACTGATCTTTGTCGATTGAGACAGGTTACTCGCAAACTTATCGGCAAAGCGTGGGTCAGCATTGATCCCTGTTCCAACCGCAGTACCACCTTGTGCTAAAGCCTTGATAGCGGGCAGGGTGTTCTCTATTGCTTGCTTAGCGTGTTCTATCTGAAATTTCCAACCACCTAGCTCTTGAGCAAAGGTCATTGGCATCGCATCCATTAGATGAGTGCGGCCGGTCTTCACGACCTCCGCAAGTTCCTGTTGTTTGATGGTGAGTGCTTCAGAAAGGTGAGTTAATGCAGGTAATAGCTTATTTTCAGCCATCAAAGCAACGCTCACTTGAATTGCGGTTGGCACCACATCGTTACTGCTTTGGCCCATGTTGACGTGATCATTGGGGTTCACGTCGCCTTGCAAGCTTCTTGAGGCAAGCGTAGCAATCACTTCATTGGCATTCATGTTGGAACTGGTACCTGAACCGGTTTGGTAGACATCGATAGGGAATTGATCGAGGTGTTTACCCTCAATGATCTCTTGGCTGGCTTCGGCTATCGCGTTGGCAATATCACCTTCCAGTAGACCTAACTGAGCATTGGTATCTGCCGCTGCCTGTTTAATTAACGCCAGTGCTTGAATAAAACTGGTCGGCATCTTGTGAGAGCTAAACGCGAAGTTATCCGCTGCACGCTGAGTTTGTGCTTGGTATAGCGCATCGGCAGGGACTTTCACTTCGCCCATGCTGTCTTTTTCATTCCGAAATTGTAGGGTCATGTTCTATCCTTGTTAGCCAAGTGGGGCTTGGACTTGTTTTAGTGTTTGGCTGAGATTCAAAAAACGCGCTTGGCCTTGAGGTTGCTGGCAGTAGTGGCGCTTCAAATAAAATAGTGGTGAGTGAATAGAGTCTAGGCAGATATGACGAAAGGCGAAACTGCGCTGAGGAGACTCAATCGCTTCAATCAAATGAAAGAAAACTTGGCGTAGATACAGCTCGCACAACAAGATGTTTTCTTGAGCGGCATGCTTTTCATAGTAAGCCGAAAGCGTCAGTGCACACTCGATATACTCTCGAATTACAAACGGCTCATGGCCTTGAACTTGTTCTAATGAAGCAAAGCGATCCTGTGCTTTGTAAAATCTCGAATAGAGAACCTGCTGCTCTTTCATCATCATCTGCATCTCTTTATTGGATGTTAATGATAATTATTATCAAATAAAATTTTAAAAACAACCCTTTGTTTATCTTTTTATAAAGTGAGCAGAAAAAGAAAAAGCCGATACACGAAGTATCGGCTTTCTGGAGTCAGTACCTAATCCCTACAATGTAAGTACTGATTCATTTTTTGCTAAACATCTTTGTTTAATGGTCGTGCTTAGTGGTCGTGAGCTTCACCTGCACCTTTCGGGTAACGGATGTTCTCAACCATATCTTGTACATCTTGTGGTACTTCAGCAGTTACTTTGTTTACAGCAATCGATACTACGAAGTTTAGACACATACCTAGCGTACCGATGCCTTCTGGGCTGATACCAAACCACCAGTTTTCAGGTGTGCTTGCTGCTGGGTTAATGAACTTGAAGTAGATGATGTAGCTTGCTGTGAAGGCAATACCTGACAACATACCTGCAATTGCGCCTTCCTTGTTCATCTTCTTGTAGAAGATACCTAGGATAATCGCTGGGAAGAAGGATGCTGCGGCTAAGCCGAAGGCAAACGCTACTACCTGTGCTACAAAGCCTGGTGGGTTAATACCTAAGTAACCGGCACCGACAATCGCGACCATGGCTGCCAGACGAGCGGCTAACAGCTCCTGCTTGTCGGTCATGTTTGGTCTGAAGCCTTTCTTCAACAAGTCATGTGAAATCGACGTTGAGATGACCAATAGTAGACCCGCGGCTGTTGATAGTGCGGCTGCTAGGCCACCGGCTGCAAGCAGTGCTACAACCCAGTTTGGTAGTTTCGCTAGCTCTGGAGAAGCCAGTACGATGATGTCACGGTTAATCTTCATCTCGTTGCGCTCATCGCCCGAGTAGAACATTTTGCCATCGCCGTTCTTATCTTCCCAACCTACTAGGCCAGTGCTTTCCCAGTTTTTGTACCAGCTTGGTGCGTCCGCTGCAGCGACACCTTGCATGTCAGGGCCGTTGATTGTTTCGATCATGTTTACACGAGCGAATGCTGCAACGCCTGGTGCTGTTGTGTATAGCAATGAGATGAACAGTAGTGCCCAACCCGCTGAGATACGAGCATCACGTACTTTTGGTACCGTGAAGAAACGAATGATTACGTGTGGAAGACCCGCAGTACCGACCATTAGAGCCGCACAGATGAAGAATACATCTACCATGCTCTTGTTACCTTCGGTATAGGCGGTAAATCCGAGTTCTTCGGTCAGTCCATCCAGTTTATCAAGAAGGTAAACATCTGTGCCTGATAGCGTAGAGCCCATACCAACTTGTGGAAGTGGGTTACCTGTCATCATGATTGAGGTAAAGATTGCTGGAACAAGGAAGGCGAAAATGAGGACACAGAATTGAGCTACCTGCGTATAAGTGATGCCTTTCATGCCACCTAGTACTGCGTAGAAGAACACAATACCCATACCAATGATGATGCCTAGGTTAATATCAACTTCTAGGAAACGAGAGAATACAACGCCCACACCACGCATCTGGCCTGCAACGTACGTAAACGATACGAAGATTGCACAGAATACCGCTACCATACGTGCCGTTTTCGAGTAGTAACGCTCACCGATGAAATCAGGAACCGTAAACTGACCGAACTTACGTAGGTAAGGTGCTAAACATAGCGCAAGTAGTACATAACCACCTGTCCAACCCATTAGGTAAACCGCACCGTCGTAACCAACGAATGAGATGATACCTGCCATTGAGATGAATGATGCTGCCGACATCCAGTCAGCGGCGGTCGCCATGCCGTTTGCTACTGGGTGTACACCACCGCCAGCAACGTAGAACTCACTAGTAGACCCTGCACGAGCCCAGATTGCGATGCCGATATATACCGCGAAAGTAATACCGACGAGAATAAACGTCCAAGTTTGAATATCCATGTTCTAGCCTCTAGTCTTCCTGTACGTTGTATTTTTTGTCGAGCGCATTCATGCGGACAACGTAAATAAATATCAGCGCCACGAAGGTGTATATCGAACCTTGCTGAGCGAACCAAAATCCTAGCTTGAACCCGCCAAACTGAACGGTATTGAGGGCATCCACAAATAAGATGCCAGCGCCGTAAGACACCGCAAACCAGACCGCGAGCAGTGTTCCCATAATTCCCAAGTTTTCCTTCCAGTAGGCTTGAGCATGTTCCGTAGATTCGAACGCCATTGCCTTCTCCTTTATTCCGTTTTCGTAGAAACTGTTTTTGTGAAACCGTTTTGTAAAATAGCGTGTTAACGTAATGTTACGATTTAGAATGTAGCAAGGATAAGTCAAGGGATCTGTGCAACTTTAGTCGGGATGGTATTAGCGCTAATGTACTGAAATATGGGAGCTAGGAGACATAATCATAGAAAAATGTGATGTTAAAATGTTGTTAAATTAGCCAAAGGTCTAACAAAAAGGGATGAATTAGACTGCGAGTCATAAAATTTAACAACTAAATGACCGAGAAACGGTATTTAGCCCTGCTTATGACACGAAGCGAAACATAAGTTTGTTATAGTAACAACGGCACTTTCACCGACCGTGCCTTGCTAAACGGCAGAAGATCAACAAGCTAGTGGCAAAAGATCAACAGGCTTAAAGCTCGGATTTTATTCTTTGGGGGAACGAATTGGACGCAATAACCATTAACCACTTATTCTTGACTGGTGCCGTACTCATCGCCATCAGCGTGCTTTTCTCACAAGTGTCCTCTCGATTGGGCGTTCCGATTCTTTTGATCTTTTTATTCGTTGGTATGTTAGCGGGTGAAGATGGACCCGGTAATATTCATTTCGATGATTACTCACTGACCTACTTGGTGAGTAACCTTGCGCTTGCCGTGATTCTGTTGGATGGCGGTATGCGAACCAAGGTGGCGAGCTTCAAGGTCGCTTTCTGGCCTTCGCTCTCGCTGGCGACGATAGGTGTCGCATGTACAGCAACCTTAACCGGATTAATGGCGGCTTGGCTGTTTGACTTGTCATTAATGCAGGGCATCTTGGTCGGGGCGATTGTTGGTTCAACCGATGCGGCAGCGGTATTCTCTTTGCTGAAAGGACAGAGTCTCAATGAGCGTGTTGGCTCAACCCTAGAGATCGAATCGGGCACTAACGACCCAATGGCGGTCTTCCTGACGGTGACCTTAATTGCGCTGTTAGGTAACCCTGACGCTGAGATGGAAATGAACTTCCTACTGCAAAGTTTTGCGATGCAGTTTGGTATCGGTACTCTTGTTGGTATTGGCGGCGGCTGGGTTCTATGGAGCTTAATCAATCGAGTACAATTGGCTGATGGCCTTTATTCCATTCTGGTACTCAGTGGGGGCGTGGCTCTGTTTGCGTTCTCTAACATGCTTGGCGGCAGCGGCATCTTATCGATTTACCTAGTGGGCTTGTTCATTGGTAATCGTCCGACGCGCTCGCGACACTCGATTCTTAATGTTCTTGATGGCATGACGTGGCTAAGCCAGATCGTGATGTTCTTGGTATTGGGTTTATTGGTGACGCCATCAACGTTGATGGACATTGCTCTGCCTGCGCTGGCACTGGCCTTCGGTATGATTTTGTTTGCTCGTCCGCTGTCGGTTTGGTTGGGTTTGCTGCCGTTCAGAAGCTTTACCACCAAGGAACGTTGGTTTGTTTCTTGGGTCGGTCTACGCGGCGCGGTACCGATCATTCTGGCGGTGTTCCCGATGATGGCTGGCCTGCCTAATGCTCAGCTTTACTTCAACATCGCGTTCTTCGTGGTTATGGTGTCGCTGATTGTTCAAGGCGGCAGCTTGATGAAAGTCGCGAGATTGGCTCAAGTGACGCTACCTCCAACGCCGACACCGATTTCTCGTACTGGCATTGAAATTTACCCTGCTAGTGAGTGGGAGATGTTTGTCTACAAGCTGAAAGAAGAGAAGTGGTGTGTGGGCGAACCACTAAAGCGTTTGTCTATGCCGGAAGGAACGCGAATTACTGCACTGTTTAGAAAGGATGCCTTGCTTCACCCATCAGGCAGCACCGTGTTAGAGGCGAACGATATCTTATGTGTGCTTGGTCAAGATAAAGATCTAGATAGCCTAAGTGAGCTCTTCAGTGAGGCACCTTTGGCAGAAGAAGCCGCTCGATTCTTTGGTGACTTCTTCTTAGATGTTGGGTTGTCGGTCGCTGCGGTAAGCGATTGTTATGGTATTGAACTTGGCTCGGAAGAAGAGCGAGAAATGACCCTAAAACAATTGGTTGATCAGGAGCTTGGTGCACACCCGGTATTAGGCGACAGCTTCGAGTGGCATGACATCACTTGGGTGGTTGCAGATATAGATGATCATAAAGTCGTCAAGCTGGGTTTATGTTTGCCTAAGACGACTTTAGAAGAGGATGTAAACGAAGCTTAATTGTGGATTTCTTGTAGCAAGATAACTGCTTGAGTTCGGTTTTTCACATCCAGTTTACGGAAGATGGCTGTCATATGCGCCTTGATGGTCGCTTCCGAAACATTTAATTCATACGCGATTTGCTTGTTAAGCAAGCCGTCAGAAAGCATCCCTAATACCTTGTATTGCTGAGGCGTCAGTGTGGAAATCTTTTCTGCAAGGTCGCTACACGCTGCATTATTGGTGATAAGCCCTTCAGGGAAGAACGGGTCGCCATTCAGCACTTGATTCAGTGCACTCACCAACTCACGCATATCACTCGACTTAGGAATAAAGCCAAACGCACCGTGGCTCTTCACCTGAGTGACCACGCTGGCATCTTCACTGGCAGAAACCACCACAATCGGTAGATCTGGGTATTCAGCGCGCAGTTGAATTAAGCCTGACATGCCATTGGCGCCCGGCATTTTCAGATCGAGCAGTAATAGATCCGGCTCGCCTTCTTTCTTTAGCAGAGTCAGTAAGGCATCGAGAGAATCGGCCTCAAGCAGGTTCGCACCACTGATCGCCATATGAACTGACTGAAACAGGGCGTTGCGAAAGAGAGGGTGGTCATCAGCAATGATGATGGTATAGGTCGAGTCCATGACGTTCATACTTTTAACAATTTAGTTAATATTTATTATCATCCTGATTGAGTATGTGGACAATATCTATGCATTAAAAGTCTGAACCATATCGACTTTTATCCCCGGAATAAGAAAGCGTTACTCTGAATAGCAAAAAAGCCGCACTGCCATCTCGTTACGGAGGGGCGGTGCGGCTTTCGATTCGGCTTATATTTTAGTGAATATTGCCGTTATAGCTGGTGGTTTTGCATGTGTTTTAAGAATACATCGGCAGGCATAAAACCGGTTACACGAGCATTTGGAACATGGTTACCCTCACCATCCCAGAACTCAATCGTAGGTAAGCCAAGTACCTGTAATTGTTTAAGCAGTTCAATGTCTTGAGGCATGTTTCTCGTTACATCGGCTTGTAGCAGTACGAAGTCAGAAAGCTTGTTTTCCACATCAGCTTGATGGAAGGTGTACTTCTCGAATTCTTTACATGCCACACACCAATCGGCGTAGAAGTCGAGCATCACAGGCTTACCGAGTTTCTTCGCTTCGATGAGCTGGATTTCTAGTTCTTCAACCGTGTTGATGCGTGCAAATTGGATGTGTTGTTCTACCGTCACGCTCTTTTCTGCAAACCAGTAATTGAGCGCAGGTTGAGCTGATGCGAACAGGCCAAGCATCGCAATGATGCCCACAGCGCTTTGCTTCCAGCCACCAAATGGCAGTGCATTCTTACTGTGGTAAAGCCAACCAAAGGCGATGAAGCCAAGGCCAGACCAAAGCACGGTTGCCCACAATTCAGGAATGATGCGCTCTAGCAGGAAGATAGGCGCGGCAAGCAAGATAAAGCCGAATACGATCTTCACCTTGTTCATCCAGCTGCCCGCTTTAGGCAATAGCTTATTACCAAACACTGCCACTAAAATCAGTGGGATACCCATACCCATAGCCAACGCGTACAGAGCAATTGCACCGGTAAATAGGTCACCACTCTGAGCCACATACAGCAGTGCGCCTGACAATGGCGCCGTGGTACAAGGTGAACACACCAAGCCAGAGATAGCGCCCATTGCGAATACGCCCAAGGTATTGCCACCTTGCTGCTTGTTGCTTTGGTTGTTGAGCCAAGTTTGGATGCTGCTTGGCAGTTGCAGGTTATAAACGCCAAACATCGACATTGCTAACGCCACGAACAGAACACTCAGCGCGATCAGCACGTAAGGGTGCTGCATAGCGGCTTGGAATTGCATGCCTGCTGAAGCAACCACTAAACCTAATAAGGTGTAGGTTAACGCCATGCCTTGCACGTAAATAAAGGACAGCATCAGCGCGCGACCTTGGCTGAGTTTGCCACCACCTAAAACGATACCCGTTAGAATCGGATACATAGGCAGCACACACGGCGTAAAGGCTAAACCAACACCGAGTGCTAAGAATAATAGAGGGGTCCACCAACTGTCACCGAGCTTATCGGCTAAGCCTGCTTCTTTTGAAACAGGGGCATTTGGCTGTTGAGTCGTGTTACTTACAACGTCTGCTTTCGGAGATGTTGGTTGCGTAGAAACATCGGTTTCGTTGCCAGCAGAAGATGAAGCTTGTGAGTCACTACCTTGCGAATTAGCAGAACCTGTTGCTGTGAAAGGTTCAATGTCGATGATACGAGTCTCTGGTGGGTAGCAGAACCCTGCGTCCGCACAGCCTTGATACTTAACGATCAGCTGTGAGCCATCTTGGTAACTCTGCAGAGGAACTTGCACGAATAACGGCTGAGTATAAATGCTCACCTCACCGAAGAATTCATCTTGGTGCGGCTTACCATCTTCTAATTCAACATTACCGATAGCGAGATTTTGCCCGGTGAACGAGAGGCTATGTTGATAGAGGTAGTAGCCCTCTTTTACTTGCCAGTCGAGAAGGACTTTGTCGTCTTGCTGGTAGTAATTGAAAGGGAAAGCTTGGTCTACAGGGACAAAACCATTGTTATTGCCTCCGAAGCTTGGCTCGGCGTTGTCGTTCCCAAATAGCGCCCACGCAGGCTGGGTGAATAGGGAAACACAAACAAAAAGTAATGTGGCAAGTCGTCGCATACTATTTAGTCATCAAAATGGAGTTGAAGGTATCTTAACTCAATCAGACCGTAATAGTTTGCTATTAGTTTCATCGGCAAACAAATATCCCCTAAGGCGGGATAGCGATTTTATTGGGTAATCGAGTGGGGAGCTGCAATTCAACTTGAGTGACTTGCCTTTGTAAAAGAGACATTTAAGCTACACCCAAGCGTGCTTTTACTACTTGTTCGCAAGCATCAATATTCATCGTATCTTTTGGAATAATAAGCACGGTATCATTACCGCCAACGGTGCCGATAATCTCAGTATGTGGGTCGATATCGACTAATCTTGCGACTAATTGAGCACAACCTGGATGAGTTTTTACGATGACCATCGCTTGGTTATGAGTGATGAATTCGATTTGCGATGAGATGGATGCATCGACACGAACCGGTGCACTTTCAACCGTGATGCAGTAAACCTTTTTACCGCAAGCATTCTGAATTTTGACAACACCAAGCTGTGACAAAATACGAGATACGGTCGATTGGCTGATACCGGTATAGCCAATATCGACGAGTTTCTCTCGCAGTTGATTTTGGGTCGAGAAGCTTTGTTGTTGTAGTAAGCGTTTGCACGCTGCAGTCAGTGTTTTATCTTCAGCTGAATACAAGCAACCGTGCTCAGTGATTGGGTTCATGAACAACTCCTTAAGGTCAACATGTGGTTATCGCTTGTCCATAGCGCCGAGCGTACTCCCAAAGCCGTAGAGTACGATTGTTAAATAGGGCTTACCGATGAATCCCGAAATAAAGAGGGAAGGTATGCGTAATGTATGATCGTCTACCCATTGAGTCTACCACTAAAGGATAGTTATCTTTTTGAAGGGGATCACCAAATAAAATTCTAGTTAATTGCTTTTATTTTGGAGTTTTATTCTTTTGTTAAATGGATATTTATTCCAAGTTTGGCATAAATATCCATCGGTATTAGGGTGCTTTGGAGACCGTGATAATGGCGCTAAGGGTTAGCGAATTTCACTCATGATCTCGCGAGAGAATACTTTTTCACAGTAGTGACATTTTAGCTGCACGTTTTCCTGTTTTAGCTGCACTTTAAAGCTGCTTTCGACAGGTTCACCGTGCGAAATACAGTTGCTATTCGGGCAAGAGTAGACACTGTGGATTTGCTCTGGCAGCACAAGGGTTAGCTTATTAACCACTTTATACTCTTCAATCTGATTGACCGTTGCCTGCGGAGCATAAAGAGCCAATTGGTTGGCTTGTTCCTTGGTCAGGAAGATGTTCTCAATCTTGATTAGATCTTTATGGCCAAGTGCCGATGATGGCAGGTTTAAGCCCATAGTGATGCGCTGTTCTGTCTTGTGTAGCTTAAACAGTTTAAGGATTTTGATACCAAGGTGAGCAGGGATGTGGTCAATCACGCTGCCGTTACGGATCGCTTCTACTTGTAGCTGAGTTTGTTTAACCATGACTGTTTCTCCTGCTTATAAAGTGTCGTTAAGAACTAGGGCCAATAGGGCTTCGCGAGCGTATACACCGTTTTCAGCTTGTTCGAAGTAGTAAGCGTGTGGCGTTTTATCAACGTCGGTGGTGATTTCGTCGACGCGTGGCAGCGGGTGAAGTACCTTCATGTTTTGACGAGCGTCTTTCAATGTATCGGCGGTGAGGATGTAAGCCGATTTCATGTGTGCGTATTCCGACGCATCAAAGCGCTCTTTCTGCACGCGAGTCATGTACAGAACATCCAGTTCCGGCACGACTTCTTCAATGCTGCTGTGAGTGCTGTATTGGATGCCCATCTCTTCCAATTCTTCACAGATGTAATCTGGCATCTCTAAGACTTCTGGCGCGATAAAGAAGAAACGCACGTTATTGAATTTCGATAGTGCTTGCGTCAATGAGTGCACGGTACGGCCATATTTTAGGTCGCCGACGAACGCCACATTGAGGTTGTCGAGCGTGCCTTGCGTTTCATAAATTGAGAATAGGTCCAATAAGGTTTGCGTCGGGTGCTGGTTAGCACCGTCGCCGCCGTTTACTACCGGCACACCGTTAGAAAATTCAGACGCTAAACGTGCTGCCCCTTCTTGTGGGTGACGCATTACAAAGGCATCGACGTAGGATGAAATAACCTGCACTGAATCGGCAAGTGTTTCGCCTTTCTTCGCCAGTGAGGTGTTACCGCCATTATCAAAGCCAATGACCGTGCCACCAAGGCGCTGGACGGCGGTCTCAAATGAAAGGCGAGTTCGAGTTGAAGGCTCAAAGAAGCAGCTCGCAACGACTTTATTTTTCAGCAACTCTGGGTTTGGCTCTGCTTTGAGTCTTGCTGCAGTATCGACGATAAGCTCCAGTTCATCACGAGAGAGCTCTGGAATGGAGATGATGTGCTTGTTAAATAACGAATGCGCCATAACGGGTCTTCCTTTTTCTATGCATACAGTCAAATTGCGGACAAAAAAAAGCCCCCTAAAAATAGGAGGCTTTGAAACGATCAATAGAGCAAAATAAAAATGACACCACCGCCACTCTTTGGCGTGTAGTTTGACAATTATGTGCGACAGAATTGCGGTTCATTTTTTGCTCTCTTTAGACAAATTGCGGAGGATTATACTCAGATAAAAATGCCATGCAATACTTTCCGTAAAGTATTCATTTAATGGATTTTTATGCGAAATTACGTCCGTTTCTAGTTTCCATTTAAGCCTTTGTTGGAACTGAGAATCTCAGGCTTTTTCAGGTAATAATCTTTTCTAGTACATGAAAAAAAATGCGGGTTTTATCCAAGGTCAAAATCCCAAGAACGCCACCCGCATTTCCCTGTTATTGCACTTAGCTTGTCAATTTATTGCGAACAAGTGCGTGCTTAACTTCTTAACTTCTTAACTGCCTAGTGTCGCAACCATTACTGCTTTGATGGTGTGCATGCGGTTTTCTGCTTCATCGAACACGATTGAGTATTCAGACTCGACCACTTCGTCCGTCACTTCTACGCCATCTTTAAGCTGCGGATATTCAGCAGCAAGTTGTTTGCCGACGGTTGTATCTTCGCCGTGGAAAGCCGGTAGGCAGTGCATGAATTTCACATGTGGGTTGCCTGTTGCTTTGAGCATTTCCATGTTCACTTGGTAAGGCATCATTAGGTTAATACGCTCAGCCCATGCTTCTTTTGCTTCGCCCATTGATACCCAAACGTCGGTGTATAGGAAGTCACAACCTTGCACGCCTTCTTGAACATCTTCTGTTAGCGTGATTTTGCCGCCAGTGTGTTCTGCGATTTCACGACATTGAGCCAGTAGCTCTTCTTGTGGCCAGAATTGTTTTGGAGCAACAAGGCGAATGTCCATACCCATTTTCGCAGCGCCAACCATTAGAGAGTTACCCATGTTGTTGCGAGCATCACCTAGGTAAGCAAAGCTGATTTCATGCAGTTGTTTACCACGGCCGTATTCCGTCATGGTTAGGAAGTCAGCAAGAATTTGTGTAGGGTGGAATTCGTCAGTCAGACCATTCCATACTGGAACTCCAGCGTAAGCGCCGAGCTCTTCAACGATTTCTTGACCGAAGCCGCGGTATTCAATGCCATCGTACATACGGCCAAGAACGCGAGCGGTATCTTTCATTGATTCTTTGTGGCCAATTTGAGAGCCAGATGGGCCTAAGTAAGACACGCGAGCGCCTTGGTCGAATGCCGCTACTTCGAATGCACAGCGAGTACGAGTTGAGGTTTTCTCAAAGATAAGCGCAATGTTTTTGCCAGTTAGTGTTGGCTGTTCGTAACCGTTGTACTTCGCTTTTTTTAGCTCCATAGAAAGATCTAACAAGTGTTGAATTTCGCGTGGAGTGAAATCTAGTAGTTTTAGGAAGTTACGATTGCGTAGGTTAAAAGCCATGATGTATTCCTTCTTAGATTTAGGCGCTTTCTTGTTACAGGGAAAGAAAATTCAAGAAAGCGCGATTCAATTTTTGTGTATTAATTTCAGTTCAAACGGTGATTCAGTTTTCTCGCAAGGTTTGAAAAGCTCGCGAGTAGATTAATCTTTGGTGATGTTGGTGCCTGCCAAGCCTTGCAGGATTTGCAAACCATCTTCGAGTGCACCAATACCGACGACTTTGCCGCCTTGCTGAATGAATTCGCACGATGCTTCAATTTTTGGTCCCATAGAGCCTGCATCAAATTCGAATTTCGCCAGTTCACTTGGTGTGGTGCTGCGCAGTGCGTGTTGAGTCGGTTTGCCCCAATCAAGGTAAACAGCGTCCGCGTCGGTCAAAATAAGCAGTGCATCCGCATCCAGTTGTTTCGCTAAGAAAGCCGCTGACATGTCTTTGTCGATAACCGCTTCAACACCCACTAATTTGCCGTTCTCTTTTTTCACTGGGATGCCACCGCCGCCAGTACAAATCACTAGGTGGCCTGCATCGATAAGTTGGGTGATCGCTTCGTGCTCAACAATGCCAGTAGGGCGTGGGCTTGGCACAACGCGACGGAAGTGTTGGCCGTCTGGTTTGACGATCCAGTGGAATTTCTCCGCCAATTCACGCGCTTCCGCTTCTTCGTAGATCGGGCCAATCGGCTTCGTTGGATCGGCGAATGCAGGATCGTTTGGATCAACGGTCATTTGCGTCAACATGCACGAGATGTTGCGGTTAGGTAGATAGTTCTTGAACTCTTGCATCAGCATGTAGCCGATCATGCCTTGAGTCTCACTGCCCAATACATCTAGCGGATACGGGTTTACTTTTTTGTATTCCAAACCTTGCAGAGCCAGTAAACCAACTTGTGGGCCATTACCATGTACTAGAACCACGTTGTACACTTTCGCGATTTCAGAGATGGTTTTAACCGCTGTTTCAATATTACGGCGTTGAACATCGGCTTCTAACGGCTCACCGCGACGAAGTAAGGCATTACCGCCGAGTGCAACAACAACAGTTTGCTTAGTCATAATTGTGTTCTCTCATTTTGGCCAAGCTGAGATTATTTAAGATCATTCAACTTGGCCGTTTTCGTCTTAGTGATTAGATACCATCACGCTCAATTGGGCAGCTCATGCAGCGTGCGCCACCGCGACCGCGGCCAAGTTCATCTCCAGGGATAGGAAGAACTGTGATGCCTGCTTTATCGTATTTTTCATTGGTGTAGGTGTTGCCTTCGTAGCCAATCACAACGCCAGGTTTAACCGTTAGAACGTTGTTTGCATCGTTCCACTGCTCACGTTCTGCATGGAAGTTGTCACCACCGGTCGTGATTAGGTTTAGCTTGTCTACGCCAAGTGCTTTTTCGATAGCTGTTACGAAGTAGCCTTCTTCTTTCACTTTCACTGCGCCAGACTCATCACCAGTTAGGTTCCAGCACTGTACGTCTTTACTCACCACTTCAGGGTAAACAGAGAACGTATCTTCGTTCATGTGCGTCATAACGGTGTCTAAGTGCATGCAAGAGCGGTGTTTTGGTAGCTGCATTGCGATAACTTGTTTCGCTTGACCGTGTTTGAATAGGCTAGATGCTAAGTGCTCAACACCTTGTGCTGTTGTACGCTCAGACATACCGATAAGAACCGTACCGCGACCGATTACAAGAACGTCACCGCCTTCAATGGTTGAGTTGTCGTAGCTGATGTTTTCTTCATCGCCGAAGTACTTAATGAAGTCTTGGCCAGCAAATGTTGGGTGCCAGCGGTAAATAGCGCGAACGTGGTTGGTTTCACGTTGACGAGCAGGTTTCGCCATCGGGTTGATGGATACGCCACCGTATACCCAGCAAGATGTGTCACGAGTAAATAGGTGGTTTGGTAGCGGTTCGATAATGAAGTCGGTTGGTGCGTGCATGCCTTGCATCATTGAAGATGATTTCATTGGCATCTCAGCGTAAGACAGACCACCCGTTAGGATTTTTGCTAGTTCTAGGTTTGGTAAGTCGCCCAAGTAGCAGCGCACATCGTTAGCAAAGGTTTTGCCTAAGCGGTAATCAGAAACTTGATGATTCAAAAGCCAATCTTTCGCTTCTGGCACTGCTAGCGTGTCTGCTAGTAGGTCTGTAAGAAGAAGAACTTCAACACCTTGATCACGCAGCGTTTGAGTAAATGCGTCATGCTCTTTACCAGCACGTTCAACAGCCAGTACGTCATCAAATAGTAAATCGTGACAGTTAGAGGGTGTTAGGTGAGTCAGTGCGCGTCTTGGACGGTGAACTAGAACGCGGCGTAATTGACCTATTTCAGAACCTACATAGAACTTACTCATGATCGTCTCTCTCTTATATATTTGAATTACTTTTATCGCTAAGAGTAATTATTTATTTTCAGTTGAGAAGAATGAATTATTTATTCATATCTCTTGTCTGGAATTAATATTACGCCTGCTAGTCAGGTATTCTTAGAGATCTATCACAAATCGTTTTTTATCCCGCAGCCCTTTAAAATTAAGGGTTTTAACAAACTTTATGCACTTTCAGTTATGAATAATACATTCTAAATAGTTAGCAGTTAGGGAACTTTATGCACGCTTTTTTGACGAAACTTACTAGAATCTAATTTACGAGGGATTATATGCAGAATAGTTTTATTGATAAGAGTGTACTTAGCTTGGAAGTATGCAGTGTTTTTATTTAGATATTTAATTTTGGATGTGGAATTAATTGTTTATTAACAAAGTAAATGCGAATAAAGCTGTTGCGATCACATTTTAAAATCGGCTGTTTAAGTGTGTTTTTTGATAGAAAAGGGCATTAATCCTCGTCTGTTTATTAGGCTATTAATTACTTTAAATATAATTAACGCTAATAAGTGACTAACTATTTGTTTAAACATCATGGTTGAAAATAGAGTGTTATTTCATCAAGAAAATTAGATGTTTAAAAGTAGGATTGATTCTTCTATTGCGAGTGCTTTGAGTTTAGTTGAGCTTGGCTACGAACAGAAGAACCTTGAATATCGCGTGTATGGCTTTGAGGAGCTGTTTCAGTGGCAGAGGGTTACATTGAGAGGGAACAATAAAAAAGCCGCTGTGAGAAGCGGCTTTGGATGAGAAAGGAGTGAAGTGCTGTTAGTTAGATCAGCGCACCAATACTCAGTACAACAATGCAGAACACCATCAATATACCGACTAGTGGCATCACCCATTTAACCCAGCGCACGTAAGGGACACGAGCAATCGCCAAACCACCCATCACCACCGCGGAGGTTGGGGTGATTAGGTTCACCAAGCCAGATGCAGATTGGTACGCAGTGATAACCAAGTCACGACCTACGCCAGCAAAGTCGGCCAGTGGTGCCATGATTGGCATGGTCAGTACCGCTAAGCCAGAGGTCGATGGCACTAAGAACGACAGTAGAATCTCTAAGAAGAACATCACGTTAATGAAGATAACCGAAGAAAGCCCCGTTACCATCTGTTCTGCTGAGAAGAGAATGGTATCGGTGATCATACCGCGGTCCATCACCACTACGATACCACGTGCAATACCTATGATGAGCGCTACACCAAGTAGGTCGCGGGCACCATCAATGAAGCTGGTGGTAAACTCTTCTTCGCTCATGCGAGCCACAATACCAACGATGATGGTTGCTGCTAAGAACATCGCTGAGATCTCAGCCATCCACCATCCAGCAACGGATACACCATAAATCATTACAGCGAACGAGCCACCAAAAATGGTCAGAATCAGTTTGCGAGTCGCGGTGAATTCAAGTTTTTCGCCGCTCGCATTACCTAAGAAGTGCGCTTTGTTCTCTTCGTATTTGTCGTAGACAATTGATGTTGTTGGATCGGCTTGAACCATTCTTGCGTAACGCATTACGTAGGCAACACAAATACCCCAACCAATAATCAACATCGCAATGCGCAACACGATACCGTCTGTAAATGGAATACCAGAGGCGTTGGCAGCGATCACGGTTGCGAATGGGTTAATCGTTGAACCCAGCACCCCAATACCTGCACCAAGCAGTACGGTCGCAGCGGCAACAAGAGGGTCAAAGCGAGCTGCCATCATTACCGGCACTAGCAATGTATAGAAGGGCAGTGATTCTTCCGCCATGCCGTAGACGGTACCACCTGCGGCAAATAGCGCCATCAGTATTGGTATCATCAACTCTTCTCGCCCTTCTAAGCGGGCGGTGACGCGCTCGATACCGGCATCAATGGCACCCGTTTTGGTTACTAGCCCTAAGAAGCCACCAATGATTAAGATGAACAGCGAAACGTCGATAGCCGCCGCTTCATAGCTATTGTGGTCATAGAAGCCGTCAATAGGCGCGAGCAGTACATCAATCACGCCTTGAGGGTTACCTTCTACCGCTTGATAGGTTCCGGTTACGGGTACTTCTCGGCCTAGCTCTTCATTCATTGCACGGTCGTATTGGCCTGCTGGAACAATCCAGGTAAGCAGTGCGACGAACGCAATCAGAATAAATAGAATGGTGTAGGCAGAAGGGAATTTAAAGTTGGCAAAGAAGCCGCCCTTTTTTTTCTCGCTTGGTATCGTTTGAGTTGTCATGGCTATCTCCTTACATCATCTTAAATAGAATTGACGTGAATTAGCGACTAATGTTTATAGATTGTAAATACAGTGATATTTATAAAGCATTCAACGATATAAAATTCTTGCCCTTATAGAGCGAACATCTATATGACGTTGCCGACTTTAAATATAAGTATCTTTATATTTATATATCCAAATGAATTAAGATTTAATTTAACTGCGGTTATTTTATTCCTTACGTCGCCATTTAAGTTTGGTATTGTTCACAAAAATAGTGACCAATGAATAGGATGAAAAACGTTAGAAAAAGAGCAAGGTTTTTTGGTTAGTTAGCTTGGATTAATATTCGATGTGAATTAGATAGAAACAAGGGGTGGTTGCGTTGGCAGGCATTGTTAATTAATGGCGTGAATATTATTGGAATTTTATTCAAACTTTATTTTTGTTCGGGTTTTTAGGTTTATAATGTTTATTTGATACGTATCAAATAAACACATTGTGCAGAAAAGAAAAAAGGAAGCCGAAGCTTCCTTTTAGGTTTGGTTTTTCAGCGAGTGTTAGATAAACAGACCGCCGAATGCGAAGCCGAGTGCTACCGCTGTACTGATTGTTGCAACACCAGGAATGAAGAATGGGTGGTTAAATACGTACTTACCAATACGAGTTGAACCTGTGTCATCCATCTCAACCGCTGCCAGTAGCGTAGGGTAAGTTGGAAGTACGAACAGTGCACTTACCGCAGCAAAAGAAGCCACGGCTGTTAGTGGTGCTACGCCAATCGCTAGAGCTGCAGGCATCAGTGCAACCGTTGTCGCGCCTTGAGAGTAAAGCAGCATAGAAGCGAAGAACAGAACAAGAGCCAGCATCCAAGGGTAGTCAGCAAGTAGAGCACCAGCAACGTCTTTGATTTCAGCAACGTGTGCATTCACAAACGTTGAACCTAACCAAGCCACACCCAGTACACAAACACATGCTGTCATACCAGAGCGGAATGTTGGAGCCGAAGAAATCTTCGCTGCATCAATCTTAGTGAACATCACGATTGCCGCTGCTGCTGCCAGCATCACAGACATGATCGCTTCGTTACGGCCCAGTGCTGGGTTTTCAATTAGGCCAACAGAGCTAGAGATAGCGGCTGCGTAGCAAACAACAAAACCAATCGCTGCAAGGAAGATGTAAGTCGCCTTCTTCGCTGTTGGTAGAATTTCGCGTTTCTCTTCTGTTGCTAGCTTGATTAGACCTTTCTCTAGACGTTCTTGGTAAATAGGATCGTCTTTCAGTTCGCTGCCCATGTAGTTCGCGACAACCGCACCAACCATACAAGCGATGAAGGTTGTTGGAATACAAACCATCAATAGCGTTAGGTAATCGACACCAAAGGGTGCCAGCATCGCTGCGAAAGCCACAACTGCTGCCGAAATAGGCGAAGCTGTGATCGCAATTTGAGAGGCTACAACTGCGATAGACAGTGGACGAGAAGGACGAACACCTTGGCCTTTTGCTAC
Organism: Vibrio sp. 10N.261.52.C11; assembly: GCF_041471405.1. Taxonomy (NCBI): domain Bacteria; kingdom Pseudomonadati; phylum Pseudomonadota; class Gammaproteobacteria; order Vibrionales; family Vibrionaceae; genus Vibrio; species Vibrio sp. 10N.261.52.C11. Next base: position 87,896 of record NZ_JBFROI010000005.1, on the reverse strand, counting down.
TTCTGCAATAACAGGCAACGTAGAGAATGCTGTGTGACCAGTACCCGCCATTAGTGTCATTACAAAGGTCACAATCGGCGCGTAAAAGGTGATACGTTCAGGGTGTTTACGCAAAAAGTTTTCTGCAATTTGTACCAACCAGTCCATACCGCCAGCAACCTGCATTGCTGCAATTGCGGTGATAACCGACATGATGATCAAAATTACATCGACCGGGATAAAAGATTGGCTTGTTGGAACACCAAGAATTAATGAAAGGGCAATAACACCAGCACCACCGGCAAAACCAATACCGATACCGCCAATTCTGGCCCCCAAAAAGATAAAGAGCAGGACGACAAATAGTTCTACTGCAATCATAAGTAACACCTCATTTTAGATTTTATTATGTGAACATTCGCCACTGGAATGTTCACATAATAGTTCTATGGTTTAGGTTTAATTAAGCAAAAACGCAACTAACGGAAATCCACAAGATCAGCAGGGTTAACCGTATTGGAGCCTAAAAAAGGGCTCCGTTTGGAGCCCTTTCTCGCTACCGTTATTCGTAGCGTTTAGCTTTATACTGAGGATGCATTAGATTTTCAACAGAGAAAATGTCATCAAGTTCTTCTTCGGTCAATAAACCGCGTTCTAGAACTACATCACGAACACTCTTACCTGTTTCTGCACAGATCTTACCAACAATGTCACCTTCGTGGTGGCCAATGTATGGGTTTAGGTAAGTGACGATACCGATAGAGTTAAATACGTGCGCTTCACATACTTCTTTGTTTACCGTAATGCCGTCTACACACTTGTCGCGCAGGTTCACACAAGCGTTTGTCAGAATGTCTAGAGACTCAAACATGCTTTGTGCAATAACAGGTTCCATTACGTTCAGTTGAAGTTGACCACCTTCCGCAGCGAAAGAAACCGTGTTGTCGTTACCTAGAACTTTGAAGCAAACTTGGTTTACTACTTCAGGTACAACTGGGTTTACTTTAGCAGGCATGATTGAAGAACCTGCTTGCAGTTCAGGTAGGTTTAGCTCGTTCAAACCAGTACGTGGACCTGAAGAAAGTAGACGCAAGTCGTTACAGATCTTAGATAGCTTAACTGCTAGACGCTTAAGTGCGCCGTGCGTCATTACGTATGCGCCACAGTCAGACGTTGCTTCGATTAAATCTTCAGCCGCTACACACTCTAGGCCTGTTACTTCTGCTAGGTGTTTCACTGCTAGGCCTTGGTAACCCGGTGCTGCGTTCAGACCTGTACCGATAGCCGTTGCGCCTAGGTTTACTTCAAGCAGTAGTTTTGAAGTGTATTCTAGGTTTTTGATTTCTTCATTGATGGTTACTGCCCAAGCGTGGAACTCTTGGCCAACCGTCATTGGAACTGCATCTTGAAGTTGAGTACGACCCATCTTCAAAATGTTGTTGAATTCTTGGCTCTTAAGCTCGAATGCACCTTTTAGGTATTCAATCGCATCGATCAGTTTTAGTACGCTGTTGTAAACAGAGATACGGAAGCCAGTTGGGTAAGCACAGTTAGTTGATTGGCTGCGGTTTACATGGTCGTTCGGGTTGATGAACTCATATTGGCCTTTTTCTTTGCCCATAAGCTCAAGTGCCACGTTCGCAACCACTTCATTCGCGTTCATGTTTACAGAAGTACCAGCACCACCTTGGAAAACGTCCGATGGGAACTGATCCATACACTTACCAGTGTCTAGAATGAGGTCACAAGCTTGGATGATGTATTTAGCCACTTCGCTAGGAATTACACCTAACTCTTTGTTTGCTAAAGCCGCTGCTTTCTTAGTCATCACCATACCGCGAACGAATTCAGGTACATCTGAGATCGTTACATTTGAGATGTTGAAGTTTTCAACTGCGCGTAGAGTGTGGATGCCGTAGTAAGCATCAGCCGGAACATGACGTTGACCTAATAGATCTTCTTCGAGACGAGTAGCTTGAGGAGCTTCAACTTGAGCTTCTGATTGAGTAGCCATAACAGGATCCTTAGAGAATTATTCTGATTATATAGTTAGTTATTAGCCTATTCTGTGTGCAAATACTCCGTTCGCTAGAATATTGGGCTGATAAATCCGTCCTGACTTATGTGGCACATGATACTGTACTTAGCGCATAAAAATATTAAGTGGATCACCTTTTTCGGTTTTGTTTCGTCAATATTTTGCAAAGTTATTCTTGGTCAATAAACACGCTTATTTACAGGATAAATTTGAGATTGTTAGGGCTTTCAGCGTAAACTGCAAGTAACAAAGGAGGGCGTGTGTTTCCTATCTTATTATTACTATTTATCTTCGTACCCATCATTGAGATTGGGCTATTTATTCAAGTTGGTGGCTTCTTAGGATTGTGGCCAACTATTGCGTTGGTTTTGATCACTGCATTTGTGGGTGCATCGCTGGTTCGTAGCCAAGGCATTCAGACACTTATGTCTGTGCAAGGTCGTTTGCAACAAGGCGAAATGCCAGCACAACAGATTCTTGAAGGCGTGATGCTTGCAGTTGCCGGTGTATTGCTGCTGACTCCGGGTTTTATGACGGACGCACTCGGTATGTTGGTATTATTGCCAGCACCAAGAGCGATGATTGCCAAGAAAATGATGGAAAAAATGGTGGTGACCAACATGTCTGGTGGTTTCCATGCCGGTGGACAAGCTGGTTTTGGCCAGAGCCCATTTGGACAAGACCCATTCAATCGCGATCCATCTGACCAATCAAAAGACGGCAACACCTTTGAAGGTGAGTTTGAGAAGAAAGACGACGACAACGATCGTAACCGCTTAAACTAATTAATTTTTTCTCTCTTTATATAGAGGGAAAACAGAAAAGGCTCTTACCTTTATCCTTCGCAAGAAAGTGATAATGGTAAGAGCCTTTTTTATTGTCTGTCGCTAGCTGTTACTTACTGTTTACTATCGATAACAGATAACAGATAACAGATAAAAGATAAGCTTGAGTGTTCGGTTATACCGCGCCTTCAAAGCCCATTTGTCGCCATGCTTCAAAAGCAATGATTGCCACTGCGTTAGACAGGTTGAGGCTGCGTGCGTCTGGCATCATTGGAATACGAATACGTTGCTCCATTGGCATGCTTTCAATGAACTCAGCAGGCAGGCCGCGAGTCTCAGGGCCAAACATCAGCACATCGCCTTGTTGGAATTTCGCATCAACGTGGTGGCCTGTCGTTTTTGTGGTGCAAGCAAAGATGCGGAAATCACCCTCACGTTCATTCTCTAGATACTCAAGGAAAGCTTCTAGGTTCTTGTGACGCTTAACTCGCGCAAGGTCGTGGTAATCCAATCCAGCACGACGAACCTTCTTCTCTTCAAAATCAAAGCCAAGCGGTTCAATCAGGTGCAGGTTTGCGCCGCAGTTAGCACATAGGCGGATGATGTTACCCGTATTGGGTGCAATTTCTGGTTCGTATAGAGCGATATCAAACATGTTGGTTCACAAGAGTAATCAAAGATAGCCCGAGTATACGGTGGCAAGCTGAGTGAGTACAGTTCGCCACCGTGACCATTCGCTTACGCTTGGTTCGTTAGTGCTTGCGCGTAGTTTTCAGATACGGCATTCCAATTCACCACGTTCCACCATGCATTGATGTAATCAGGACGACGGTTTTGGTAGCTGATGTAGTAGGCGTGTTCCCAAACATCGAGCGCGAGAATCGGTTCGCCATCACTCGCCACGGTATCCATCCACGGATTATCTTGGTTCGAGGTTGAGATGATCTTCAGTTGCCCTTGCTCTACCACTAGCCAAGCAAAGCCGGAGCCAAAGGTATTGATCGCCGCTTGGGCGAACTGATCTTGGAATGTCTCGAAATCACCGAAGGTACTCTTGATAGCCTCACCAAGCTCGCCCGTAGGTTCACCACCACCGTCTTGCGACATGCAATTCCAATACAAGATGTGATTGTAGTAGCCACCACCATTGTTACGCACGTCAGGGCTGTGCTGAGATATGTTGGCAAAGATCTCGGTCAGAGATTGCTGTTCTAGCTCGCTGCCAGACACCGCCGCAACAAACTTATCGTAGTAGGTTCTATGGTGCTTGCTGTAATGCACTTCCATTGTCTTAGCGTCAATGTAAGGCTCTAGGGCATCGTAAGCGTAGGGTAAAGCAGGGAAAGTGTGCGACATGGTAAATCCTCCTTAATTAGAGGATTTACCATAATGATAATGACAATCATTATCAACTGCGATCTTTGTGGGGGTATTACACCGGTAAGATAGGCAGGGTGATTTCGAGTTGTAATCCACCGAGCTGGCTGCGGGTCGCCGTGATGGTTCCGCTGTGTTGGCGAATCGCACTTTCAGTAATGGTTAATCCAAGACCTGTGCCGCCGGTATTACGATCACGGGCAGTGGAAACGCGATAGAAAGGTCTGAAGATAGAATCCAGCTCATCCTCTGGTACACCATCGCCATTATCGTTCACACAAATCGTCAGCTGATCTTGAACCACATGGAATTGCACATCCACTTGGTCTTTACCGTAGTAGATGGCATTGCGTGTAATGTTGTCTAGCGCACTCATCAGCAGTTTAGGGTTCCCCGAAATAGAGCGTTCTGGGATCTCCGAGAACGTCAGTTGTTTGCCCATCTGTTCGGCTTCAAACTCTGCGTCTTTTAAGATCTCTTCCCATAGGCTCGAGATAGGCTGAACCTCACGAGTAATATGGCTGTCGACCTGCATACGAGATAGCGTCAGCAGCTCACTGATCATCTGTTCCAAACGCTGTGCTTCGGTATCAATGCGTTCTAACTCTTGGCTCTCGCCTTGTTTACGAATCGCCAGTGCATTGGCCATGCGAAGACGTGTCAGTGGCGAGCGGAGCTCGTGTGAGATATCAGAGAGCAGGCGTTGTTGCCCCGAAATCATCTGGTTTACCGCTTCTACCATCTGGTTAAAGCTTTCACCAGCTTGTCTGAACTCTGAAGTACCTTTTTCGAGTGTTGGATCGACCTCGAATTGACCTTTCGCCACGCGTTGTGCCGCGCGTTCTAGCCTGCGAGCGGGTTGACTCAGTGCCCAAGCTAACCAAAGTAATAGCGGGGTACTCGCCAACATCACGGCAAGCAATAGCTGCAGAGGTCTATCAAACAGGCGCAGTAAGAATGGCGGTGGTTGGTTCCACTTCACTCCGGCATACATCAGCAACTCTTCACCAGCGAGAGTAATTGGCACTGGCCCTGCGACCATGTAGTGTCCGTAGAGTTTTTGCTTCGGTATCTCAGGGTTATCAATCGAGGTAACAAAGTTACGAATCGCCTTTAGCTTATAGTCTGAATGCCTTTTCGAGGTAAGGACTGCGCCCTCAAGATCGGTCAGGTAGATGCGAGCTCTAGAATCCTTGCGGCTGCGTGGCGCCTCCAGTTGGAAGACAATCTTGCCCAGATTAGGTTCTTTGGCGTAGCGTTTCTCTGTGATTTTAGCGATACGCTCGAGTTTATCGAGGTGATCTGCGGGCACATCTCGCGCGACTCGAGGGTCTAAATGGGGAAGTGACAGCACCGACAAAAGCACCAGTAACATGGTGAACCAAAAGATAGCAAAGATACGTCCATATAAGCTGGTGATTTTAGGTATACGCATTAATCTTCCTCTACCAATAAGTAGCCACGGCCTCGTAAGGTTTTGATACGTGATTTGCCGTCAGTGCGCTCAGGAATCTTCTTACGTAGATTAGAGATGTGCATGTCTATCGCGCGGTCAAACGCTGCGAGCCTTTTACCCAGCACATCCAAACTCAATGCTTCTTTGGTGATCACTTGCCCTGGGTTTTGGATAAGGTGACTCAGTAGGGCGAACTCGGTTGTGGTGAGGTCGATGAGCTCCCCATTGCAGTAGGCTTCTTGTTTGCCAGGGAAGACTTCGATGTCTTGATATTGAACTCTATCACTGGCCGCCTTAGGTGCGGTGTTGGTTTGAGTACGACGCAAGATAGCTCGAATACGCGCTAACAACTCTCGGTCACTGAAAGGTTTAGGCAGGTAATCATCCGCGCCAAGTTCAAGACCAATCACTCGGTCGATCTCTTCGCCTTTTGCGGTCAGCATCAGCACTGGTGTTTCCCAATTTTCTCTCAGTTTCTTTAGTGTTTCCATGCCATTAAGACGCGGCATCATCACATCCAAAAGAATCAGGTCAATCTCATCATTGATAGCTTCCAGCCCTGCATAGCCATCATTGGCTTCGGAAACAGTGAAGCCCTCAAAGCTCAGAATGTCTTTGAGTAAGCTGGTTAACTCGGTGTCGTCATCAATAAGAAGAATGTTCGCCATTGGGAAGCCTTAATCATTTAGTTAGGTTAATAATACTGCTAATTATTCGTCAACTTTCACTCTTTACGATTCTTTACGCTTTCTAAACGTCACTTTACGAGGGAAAGACTAATCTATATTCAAGCGCTGAGAAACAGACGCAACACATGACTTATTATACCGAATTGAGGCAACAATTATGAAAATGACTAAGAAACTTGTACTAGCAGCTGCGGCACTTCCACTTATTTTTGGTACAGCAAGCGCGTATGCTTACGGTGGTGGTGATAAAGGTGACCACAAAGGTATGCACGACAAGTGTGGCGGTTTCGATAAAAAAGTAATGCGCCAACTAGACCTAACCGACGCTCAAAAAGAACAGTTAAAAGAGATGCGTGAAGCAGACCGTGCTGAGATGAAAGCAAAGCGCGGTGCAAACAAAACGGCAAAAATGGCGCAAATGAAAGCGCATCACGAAAAGGTTCAAGCATTGGTACTTGCTGACAACTTTGACGAAGCAGCAGCAAACGACCTAGCAAGCCAAATGGTTGAGAAGCAAACTGAGCGTCGCGTAGCAATGCTTAAGAAGCAACACCAAATGATGAGCGTACTAACGGCTGAGCAAAAGACTCAACTGAAAGAAATCCAACAAGAGCGCATGACTAAGTGTGCTGACAAAATGGGAAAACGCATGAACAAAGACAAGTAATTCATTGCTTGAAAAATCAGCGTTGAATGAAAGTGTTTAGAAAGAAGCGGCCGAGTGTCGCTTTTTTTGATCCTTAAAAATGAATGTTTTACATCATGGCTGTCATATTCAATTGGTGGTTTGCAGGTTATACTTTGTGCTATCAGTCACTTTATAGCCAAGTCATGAAACAAGAATACGCACGTTTAGTTACGCTCGCCGCTTGGGCAGCCACCACCATCGCCACTATTTTATTGATAGTGAAAGTCGCAGCTTGGTGGGTGACAGGTTCCGTGAGTCTGTTGGCTTCCGTCGTGGATTCAATGCTGGATATCGCGGCCTCTGTCGTTAACCTTATCGTGGTTCGTTACTCTCTGCAGCCTGCCGACAAAGAGCACACCTTTGGTCATGGTAAGGCTGAATCTCTCGCTGCATTAGCGCAGGCAATGTTTATTTCAGGCTCTGCATGTTTCCTTATTCTCAATGGTATTGAGCGCTTCTTCCGACCTCATGAACTGAACTCTCCAGAAATTGGTATCTACGTCAGCCTGTTCGCGATAGTGATGACCTTTGGTCTGGTTCGCTTCCAAAAACATGTCGTAAACAAAACGGGTAGCCAAGCTATTGCAGCCGATTCATTGCACTATCAATCAGACCTTTATATGAACGCCGCGATTATGCTGGCACTGGCATTGAGTTGGTTTGGGCTTGGCCAAGCGGACTCTGTATTTGCGGTGGGTATAGGTATCTACATTCTGTACAGCGCTTATCAAATGGCGATGGAAGCGGTTCAGTCTCTGCTTGATCATAAGCTGCCAGATGATGAGCTGAAACAGATTAAAGAGACATCATTGAGCGTGGAAGGCGTGTTGGGTGTGCATCAATTACGAACGCGTCGCTCGGGGCCAATACGCTTCATCCAACTGCATCTAGAATTGGAAGATAATATCCCACTTATTGAAGCGCATCGCATTTCTGACGAAGTAGAGGCTAAGCTTATCTCCGTGTTCCCTGATGCTGATGTATTAATTCACCAAGACCCGTATTCGGTCGTATTTGGACCAGAGAAGCAGCAGAAATTCCACTCGTGGTAATGCGTGCTAAAAATCAGCGGGCAAATGGTAAGTGAGTGGCTTTTGAACTAAAGTGAGTAAAAATTATTAACTGTTAGGTGATTCAAAAACCACCTTAGTAACAATTAATGTTGATTCTGATGTGAATCAACAAAGTTATTGAGTAAAACTGTAATACTCTTACAGAAGTAGAAATGTTACATAATTTTACGCGATTTGAGTGCTATTCCTGTTGAGGAAATGTAACATAACGCACAAATATAGATTTAAAATCTTGTTGATATACAATCAGCAAGAACAAGAATTGAATAATAGATTCCCAAAAATCGAGGGTGAGCATGATTAAGAAGATCGGTGTTTTGACCAGTGGTGGTGACGCTCCAGGTATGAACGCAGCAGTTCGCGGCGTTGTTCGTACTGCGTTATCAGTTGGCATTGAAGTTTACGGTATTTACGATGGCTACCAAGGCCTTGTTGAAGACCGTATCGAAAAGCTTGACCGTTCAAGCGTATCTGACGTGATCAACCGTGGTGGTACTTTCTTAGGTTCTGCACGTTTCCCTGAATTTAAAGACGTTGCTGTTCGTGAGAAAGGCATTGAGAACCTTAAGAAGCACGGTATCGAAGCACTTGTTGTTATCGGTGGTGACGGTTCTTACATGGGTGCTAAGAAGCTGACTGAAATGGGTTACCCATGTATCGGTCTTCCAGGCACAATCGATAACGATATCGCGGGTACTGACTACACAATCGGTTACCTAACAGCGCTTAACACTGTTATTGATTCAATTGACCGTCTACGTGACACGTCTTCTTCTCACCAACGTATTTCTATTGTTGAAATCATGGGCCGTCACTGTGGTGACCTTACGCTTATGTCAGCAATCGCGGGTGGTTGTGAGTACATCATTACTCCAGAGACTGGCCTAGATAAAGAACAGCTTATCAGCAACATCCAAGATGGTATTGCGAAAGGTAAGAAGCACGCAATCATCGCTCTAACTGAGCTAATGATGGATGCTAACGAACTGGCTAAAGAGATCGAATCTTCAACAGGTCGTGAAACTCGTGCAACGGTTCTTGGTCACATCCAACGTGGTGGTCGTCCTACTGCATTTGACCGTGTATTGGCTTCTCGTATGGGTAACTACGCTGTTCACCTTCTTCAAGAAGGTCACGGTGGTCGTTGTGTTGGTATCGAGAAAGAAGAACTTGTTCACCACGACATCATCGATTGTATCGAGAACATGCAGAACCCAGACCGTTCTGAGCTGTTCCGCGTTGCAGAAGAGTTGTTCTAAGCCACGCTTAGCGTTCTCTTAAAGAATTTAAAAACCGCTGATTATTCAGCGGTTTTTTTGTGCCTGCCGTTTGGGTTTCAGAAACGACAGGTAATAAAAAAGGCCAACCTAAGTTGACCTTTCATCTAATCTAAACGGTGAGGTTTAAATTAAGCTTTTGCTTCAGCTGCTGCTTTAGCGATAGCTGCGAAGCTTTTCGCGTCTAGAGCTGCGCCGCCAACTAGAGCACCGTCGATGTCTGGTTGTGCGAAGTAAGCTGCTGCGTTTTCTGGCTTAACAGAACCGCCGTATTGGATAACAACTTTCTTAGCAACTTCTTCAGATTTCTCTGCGATGTGTGCACGGATTTGAGCGTGGATGCGTTGTGCATCTTCAGCTGTAGCTGCTTTACCAGTACCGATAGCCCAGATTGGTTCGTAAGCGATGATAGCGCCTTCAAGAGCTTCAACACCTTGAGTGTTGATAACAGCGTCAAGTTGACGAGCACATACTGCAACAGTTTCGCCTGCTTCGTTTTGTGCTTCAGATTCACCGATACAAAGAACTGGAGTTAGGCCGTTCTCTTTTAGGAATGCGAATTTCTTAGCTACGAACTCATCTGATTCGTTGTGGTATTCACGACGCTCAGAGTGACCGATGATGATGTGAGATGCGCCGAACTCTTTAAGCATTGCTGGAGACATGTCGCCAGTGAATGCACCGCTGTTGTTTAGGTCAGAGTTTTGAGCACCTAGGATGATCGCGCTGCCCGCTTCAGTAAGCGTACGCTCTGCTAGATCAACGAAAAGTGCTGGTGGAGCAACTGCTACGTCTACGCCTGTTACGCCTTCAAGTTCAGCGTTAAGACCGTTTAGTAGATCAACAACCATTTCTTTGCTGCCGTTTAGTTTCCAGTTACCCATAACTACAGGATGACGCATAGGAATATCTCCAAAGTATTTAAATAAATCGAATGTAAAAAAGTAAACTTTATTACGAAATAATATAACAGATTAATATCAACAGATCATGACTGTGGTCATGACTTTCTTGGATCTTACTCAATGGTCAGAGTAGATTTTGAGCATATATCAGTGATCCGGCAGACAGAATAATAGCTAACTTCTCGGATTTTTCATCGTTAGTTGTTATTAAGGGACAAACGATTGCGTTAACAACAGGAAGTAACAATGCCGAATCTAGTTCTAGAGTACTCCAATTCAGTGGATGAGCGAGTAAATATCCAAGGCTTACTGGAAGATCTCCACCAAGTCGCTCTCACATGTGGCTTGTTTGATGTGCCATCAGTGAAATCTCGTTCACTGCGTTGCCATAATTGGTTGGTCGGTGATGAGGAAGATAGTGTAGACTTTATTCATATCAGCTTTGAGTTACTTTCGGGACGAACGGAAGAGCAAAAGCGAGAATTGTCACGATCGTTAATGCAGATCCTGCAAGAACAAGCGAGTCATGTAAGAAGCTTAACGGTGAATATTCGTGATATGGATAAAAGTTGCTTTCAAAAAGTAATAAACTAACCATTGCTGCTGACTTTTAGCGGCGTATAAATTTGAGTATTTAAGATGTCGATGAAAGAATTACTGCTCTCTTTCAAGGGGAGAATTGGTCGTAAGACTTACTGGATTTGGAATGTTTTCTACTACATAGCGATTACCGGTTTTGCTTCAGGTATCTCTGTGTTGTTCCCTGCTTACTCTTATATCCTGCTACCAATCATCCTATTGATGCTTGTGATCCCAGACCTTGCGGTAACCGCTAAGCGCTGGCACGACCGCAATAAGTCTAATTACTGGCTACTATTGAATGTGCCATTAGTATTGGGTCGTTTAGCTTCGCCAATGGTTGCAACGACGACAGAGCCGGTATCGCCAATTCATATGGCGGCAACCGTCGCGGCATTAGTGTGTGGTTTCTGGATTCTGATTGAGTGTGGTTTGTTGAAAGGTACAGAAGGCCGTAATGACTACGGCGAAGACCCATGTAAATATTGAACAGCGAACCAATAAGAAGGGGGCATTACGCTCCCTTTTTCTTTTTAGTGCTTTGCTAATTTCAGTACATTTTAGGTTCGGTATTCGGCTTAAAAGGCACGACATTTTCAGGCAGAGATTCTTCAAAGCCGCAGCGCCCTTCGAGTGCATCTTGGAACTTACAGACCTGACAGCGCAGCTCTTGCATGAGTACGACATTGGCGTGGTGTGGGTTTTTACAACGGCTAACCACTAAGTCGATGTGACTTTGCTGCGCACGAAGTCGGTCTTGCATCACGTCTGAAGCCGAACAAATCATCTGTTCGCACATCTCGTGTTTGAATTGATTGAATGCTTTCGGGTCGCTTTTCGCGAGTTGGACAAGTTCATCAAAGGGTGGCAGTTTTTGAGCGGGTTGTGGATGCGCCATCATTCCTTCCTTAGCATTAAGCGTGTTTCATATGCTCTAAGCTTAAGAAAGAAATCTGTACAAATTTTAATCTATTTGTATTTTCTCAATATTGAGACGGTATTAGCCGATTACCTTTGCAATCAAAGGGCGGGTGTTAAGGTGTAAGTGCAGCGTCGTTCGCCAGCAATGATGTGCTCTGTACGGCTCACGTGACACTCATCTTTTAGTAACTCAGTAAACACGTTGAGCTCAGATTGGCACAGGCTAGGGCAGCGAGTTGCAGCCTTACAGATAGGGCAGTGGTTCTCAATCAAGATGTAGTGATCATCATGCTCTTGAAGCTCAGCCATGTAGCCTTCGTCTTCACGAAGCTGGGTGAGTTTTTTAAGCTTGCTGATGAGTGAATCACAGCCAGACAGCGCAGTTTGATACTGCTTAAGAGTGTGTTGTTCACGCTCGGCAGCAACCTTAGCCAGCCCTTCTTTACCAAATAGATTCTCGACAGCATCAATCACTTGAATGGTGAGTTCACCATGTCGGTCTGAAAATTGGTTATGACCTTGTTGAGTCAGGGACCAGTGGCGAGTCGGGCGACCCACTTTCACTTTCACATCATGAAACGCAAGAATACCGTCATCTTCCAGGCTTTGCAGATGTTGCCTTGCCCCCATTGTCGTCATGCCAAATTCTTCTGACAGTTGTTTCGCGGTTACCGCGCCTTGACGCTTAATGGTCTGTAAGATTCTGTCGCTTGTTTTCATACTATCCCTACCTAATGAACCTTACTATTATGAGGCAAGGTGTTTATAAAGCAAACCATTTACTATATTGATGATAATTTACTCTATAGATAGCGTTTTACTCTATTGGCTGCCATGGTCAGATTCTGGTGCGCTAATAAAACAAAAGGCTGATACTAGGTATCAGCCTTGGAATATTCTGTTTCACCGAATTTAGGCTTACAGGATATGACCTACTACTTCTGGATCTTTACGCTCTAGGTAGTGGATAGATTTGATGCGGCGAATTGTACGGCAGCGGCCACGGATAAGCAGGGTTTCTGTGGTTGCGATATTACCTTGACGAGAAATACCTTCTAGCAAGTCACCCTTAGTGATGCCTGTTGCTGAGAATACAACGTTGTCGCTGCGTGCCATGTCTTCCATCTTCAATACGATACCCGCCGTTACGCCCATTTCTGCGCAGCGCTCAAGTTCAAGTTCACCGTGCTTGCGGTTCTCTTCTGTGTCGCCTTTCACTTCGTGGCGAGGTAGAAGACGACCGTGCATGTCGCCGTCGAGTGCGCGAATTACCGCCGCCGAGACCACACCTTCAGGTGCGCCGCCGATGCAGTACATGACGTCTACTTCACTGTCTGGCATACAGGTTAAGATAGAAGCCGCAACATCACCGTCTGGCACAGCAAATACACGAACGCCCATTGCTTGCATGTCGGCGATGACTTGATCATGACGAGGCTTAGCAAGCGTGGTTACGACTAGAGTATCAAGTGTTTTACCTAGTGCTTTAGCGATGTTTTCTAGGTTTTCTGTTAGTGGCAGTTCTAGGTCAATCACGCCTTTAGCGCCAGGGCCAACAACCAACTTTTCCATGTACATATCAGGCGCTTTAAGGAAGCTGCCTTTTTCGCCCGCAGCCAATACAGCCAATGCATTTGATTGGCCCATTGCTGTCATGCGTGTCCCTTCAATTGGGTCAACTGCGATGTCGACAGCGTCGCCGCCCACACCTACGTTTTCGCCGATGTATAGCATAGGTGCATCATCGATTTCACCTTCGCCGATAACAATCTCACCGCTAATTTCGGTTTTGTTTAATAGGCTACGCATTACTTCTACAGCAGCGCCATCTGCAGCGTTTTTATCGCCACGGCCAAGCCACTTGTAACCAGCTAGTGCTGCACCTTCTGTGACACGAGAGAATGACATTGCTAAATCGCGTTTCATGCGGACTCCAAAATTTTCAAAGGGGGAATAGAAATTTCGCGGCGAATTTTACCATATCCAAAAGGAAACGTTTGCCTTTTTGTTTTTTGGAGATTGCTCTCGATCAATTCGCAGTGGAAAACAGTTATTATTCATCAAAATAATCGGTTTGCCGTTGTGGCGGTAATCGTTCACGTCAATATTCGGTAAAAAGCGCTGTTTTTTTCATCGAATGGCGCAAAATATCGAATATATTGAGTGTTTATCCTTGCTCTGCTGAGTAGAATGGGGAAATAAGTGGAGTGAACCTTCACCATCAAACGGATAACTTAAAGGTAGGCCAGAATGTCTTTTGAAGTACTAGAGCAGCTAGAAGCAAAAATTCAAACAGCAGTAGATACAATTGCACTTCTTCAAATGGAAGTGGAAGAGCTTAAAGAAGAGAAACAAGCACTAGCAACAGAAGCTGGTGAGCTTAAAGCAAGCCGTCACGAGCTAGAGCAAAAAACTCAGCAAATGCAGGAAGAGCATTCAGCATGGCAAGATCGCATCCGTAACCTTCTTGGTAAAATGGATGAAGTAGAGTAATCGACTCTTCAGATTTAAAAAAACGCCCGCTACTCAGTAGCGGGCGTTTTTGTTTGTGTTCTTATGATTTGTTTTATTATTTGAAGCTGAGTGAGAGTTACTCGACGTCTTCTTCCTCGACATCCAAATTGAGTTCTACATCTAGAGGTTCGGCAGAAAGAATGATGCCAGTGTTGTCTGCGTAGAGGTAATCTTCAGGTAAGAAGGTCACGCTGCCAAAGTTCACTGGAACGTCTAATTCACCGACACCTTCTTGGCTCGCACCAACAGGGATAGAAGCCAAGGCTTGGATACCTAGGTTCATGTCTTCAAGCTCATCGACTTCACGAACGCACCCGTAAACCACAATCCCTTCCCACTCATTGTCTTCGGCAAGTAGGGCTATCTCAGCATCGATCAGCGCTTTACGTAGTGAGCCGCCCCCATCGATTAACAACACACGCCCCAGACCGTCTTGCTCTAGTACAGAGCGAATCAAAGCGTTGTCTTCAAAACACTTTAATGTCGTGATCTGTCCTGCGAAGGATGCACGTCCACCGAAGTTGCTGAACATTGGCTCCACGACATCAACTTGATCCAAATATATGTCGCACAGTGCTGAAGTGTTGTATTCCATTAGTATACCTTTTGAACAATGAGCTTACTTTGAGTATATCGGCGCTTGATCCCTTTGCAATGATTAGTCTCATTTAACTCAATAGAGTTTGAGCTACGACAACCCCTGCAAACAATAGGTTAGTGACCAGTGAGCATTTCACAATCACGTGCATCATTGGTGCAATTTGCGCTGGCTTTTCGGTTTCCCAAACGGCTTTGCCATGCTTGTAAACAATAATAATGCTCAGCAAAAACGGCAGGCTGATCCAGACCGGTTTTTCTTGAATAAGCAGGTAGATAGCGAAAGACGCAAGGGCGAGGCCAAGCAGAGCAAAATGATAGTGTTTGGCTTTGCGTTGTCCTAGGCGAACCGCCATGGTGCGCTTACCACATTCGCTGTCGTTTTCGATATCACGCATGTTGTTGATATTGAGTACCGCAACCGCCATCAAGCCACAGCCCAATGCCGGAAGGAATAGGCTTGGTTCAACATGGCCAGTGTGCAAGAAGTAAGTCCCTGAAACACCTAATAAACCGAAGAAGATAAATACCGATAAGTCGCCAAGGCCAATATAGCCATAAGGCTTATTACCGACGGTATAAGCGATGGCAGCAACAATGGCTAATATGCCTAACGCAATGAAAGATAAGATACTTTCAATCGAGGTTAAGGCATGAAAAATAAGAATCAGCCCAGCGACCATAGTAAACACGATGTTGAGGATGATCGCTTGCTTCATGGTTTTCGCTGTTACCGCGCCAGATTGCATGGCACGTGTTGGCCCCAGACGATTTTCGTTGTCTGTGCCTTTTACGGCGTCGCCATAGTCATTGGCTAGGTTCGATAAAATCTGTAATAGGGTGGCGGTTAAAAATGCCAGTAGGGCTATCGATAAAGAAAACTGACCACCGGCGAACGCTAAACTACTTCCTGTAAGAATAGAGACAAGTGCGAGAGGCAGAGTTTTTGGTCGTGCGGCATCAAGCCAGATCAGTAGAGATTGTTTCATCGTAGGTCTAATTCTTTGTAAGTCTTCGTTTCATACTGTGATTTGAGTATACGCCCATTTTTCGGGTAATAAAAAGCCCACTCGAAAGTGGGCCTTGAATTCGCTTATTAGCTGCTATTTCTTTGAGATAGAGCAATAAGTTAGAGTTTGGTGTGCTACAGGATGAAGCGGCTTAGGTCTTCGTCTTCAACGAATTCGCCAAGTTTCGATGTTACGTAAGCTTCATCAATCACTAGCTTGCTGCCAGCTTTGTCTGTTGCTTCGAATGAAATCTCATCCATTAGACGCTCCATCACTGTGTGTAGACGACGCGCACCGATGTTCTCAGTGGTTTCGTTTACGCGCCATGCTGCGTCCGCAATCTGGTTGATGCCATCTTCAGTGAACTCAATGTTGACATCTTCTGTTTTCATTAGGGCAATGTATTGCTCTGTTAGAGATGCTTTTGGCTCAGTTAGGATGCGTTTGAAGTCATGTGCTGATAGTGCTTCAAGTTCTACGCGGATTGGTAGACGACCTTGTAGCTCAGGGATCAGGTCAGATGGCTTAGCCACTTGGAATGCGCCTGATGTGATAAACAAGATGTGGTCAGTTTTAACCATACCGTGCTTGGTTGATACTGTGCTGCCTTCGATAAGAGGCAGTAGGTCACGCTGAACACCTTCGCGAGATACATCTGGGCCTGAACTGTCGCCACGCTTACAGATTTTGTCGATCTCATCGATGAATACGATGCCGTTGTTTTCAGCGTTGAAGATCGCGTTCTCTTTCAGCTCTTCTTGGTTCACAAGCTTCGCAGCTTCTTCTTCCGTCAGTGCTTTGAATGCGTCTTTGATTTTCATCTTACGCTTTTTCTTGGTGTCGCCCGCTAGGTTTTGGAACATGCCTTGCAGCTGGTTTGTCATCTCTTCCATGCCTGGAGGTGACATGATTTCAACGCCCATTTGCGGTGCGGCTACATCAACTTCAATCTCTTTGTCATCTAGCTTACCTTCACGCAGTTTCTTGCGGAAAATCTGACGAGTGTTTGAAGAGGTTGTGTCTTCAGTTGATTGCTCGTTCTGACCCCAAGCATCACGCGCTGGTGGTAGAAGGGCATCAAGAATGCGTTCTTCAGCTTGTTCTTCAGCGCGGTATTGTACTTTTTCCATCGCTTGTTGGTGCGTCATCTTGATCGCAACGTCCGTTAGATCACGGATGATGGTTTCAACTTCTTTACCAACGTAACCCACTTCGGTGAACTTAGTCGCTTCTACCTTGATGAAAGGCGCGTTTGCTAATTTCGCTAGGCGGCGAGCGATTTCAGTTTTACCTACACCCGTTGGGCCAATCATCAGGATGTTTTTTGGCGATACTTCAACACGTAGGCTTTCTTCAAGCTGCATACGCCGCCAGCGGTTACGAAGAGCGATAGCCACTGAGCGCTTAGCGTTGTCTTGGCCGATAATGTGGCGATTGAGTTCGTGAACAATTTCGCGAGGAGTCATCTCAGACATGGTTTTTCCTTAATTCTTTAATCACTGTTGAATACAACGTTATTGATGGAAGCGGTCGTTACTCTGGCTTTGGCAGCTCAACGGTGCTTTCTAGTTCTTCAATAGTGTGGTGATGGTTGGTGAAGACACAGATGTCGCCTGCAATGTTCAGCGACTTTTCTGCGATTTCACGCGCATCTAAATCAGTATTTTCTAATAGTGCAGTAGCGGCTGCTTGAGCGAAGTTTCCGCCCGAACCGATCGCAATCAGGTCGTTCTCAGGTTGAACTACGTCACCGTTACCTGTGATGATCAGTGAAGCGGTCTCATCCGCTACTGCTAACAGTGCTTCTAACTTACGTAGAGCACGGTCGCTACGCCAATCCTTCGCTAGCTCAACTGCCGCTTTGGTGAGATGGCCTTGGTGCATTTGCAGCTTGCTTTCAAATTTTTCGAATAGCGTGAAAGCATCAGCCGTACCGCCAGCAAAACCGGCCAGTACTTTGTTGTTGTATAGGCGACGTACTTTACGGGCGTTGCCCTTCATTACTGTATTGCCCAGAGATACTTGTCCATCACCCGCGATGACGACTTTATTATTACGACGTACAGATACAATGGTAGTCACGAGTCGACCTCTTTTGATTATTATTTATGGTTACTACTTATATGTGGCTCCACTATCATGAATTCAAGTGCCACTTTTAATGGTATGTCATATCAAAAAAACTAAATGTTACCAGTTGTTTCAAACATCCATTACCTGTTGAGCCTATGTGTGGTAAGGGTTGGTGGGTTAATAGTTTGTGATAAATATAAAAAAAGATAAAACAAATTTCTAACGTGAAATGGTTAACACTTTTTGTTTGATTTATAAGGAATGATGTTCACTAATCAGTGGTATTCACTGCATAAGGAGTAGTGTGATGAATAGTGACAATATCAGTTTTTTTAATAGAGATATGGATCTGGATGAGCTGTCTATACTGCATCATCTGATGTATCAGGAGGCGGGCGAGTGTTCAACAGAACATCTAAAAAACTCGGTCAACGTTTTTCTTAAACGTCCATTTCCTAACGTTTTAGCGCACTTGGATTTTTTTGGTTACATCGAGATAAATAAGGAGCAGGTCTACCTGACTGACTTTGGGCTTGAGTACTACGAACAAGTACCTCAGTTTCGTTAAAACGCACTCTTTTGATTAACATACTGGTATTGCTTGTGCGATGAACTATTGAACGCTTTCAAACAGCAATAGGGGGAATCCTCTTCCCCCTATTATATATTGAGTTGATTAAGACCCGTCTTTCCAAATAGCGCAAGGTTCAATTTTCGCTCGTTGCAGCTTATGGCGATCGCGTTCTGCGTCACGCTTCAACTTGTATGGCCCTAAAACCACACGGTACCAGCTACTGCCATCTTTCTTGCGGATCTCACTTGAGATACCTTGGAAGGCAATATCCAACTTACGTGCTTCTGCCTGCGACGAGGTTTTGTAAGCGCCACACTGCATGATGTAAGGGATCTTAGAGATCTGTTGCTCTTTGGCTTTTACTTCAATCTCGCGGCTTGGCAGCGTTTCAACGTAGTCCCACTTCTCTTCAGGAGGCGGCGGAATCACTTTCGCTGGTTTTGGCTTAGGTTTTGGTTTGGTTGCCACAGGCGTTGGTGCAGGCGGCTCAGGATCATTACTCAATAGGTAAAGTCCGTAACCAAAACCACCGGCAAGGAGGATCGCCAAAAGACCACTGCGCCAAGGTTTACGGCGAGGGGCTTGTTTTTTGGTCGGTTTTTTCGTGCCACGACCGCGCTTTACATAATCTCTATTAGCCACAAGACAATTCAATAGTTGCTGATTCTACCCTCATGGTAATCCAGATTGCGCGAGGATAATAGTGCAGAAATGGAAGCGGCACATCAAAATGTGCCGCAGATTTATAAGGGTATTTCTAAGGGTTATATTCGAGGTGGCGCTGTACTGCCTCGAACCACTAATTTAGCTTCAAGCAGACGCGAACCTGCTTGCACATCGTTGCCTTTTAATAGATCAAGCATCATCAACATCGCTTGGCGTCCAATCTCATAACGAGGCTGAGAAATGGTGGTTAGCGGTGGATCGCAGTATTGAGCGAATTGGATGTCATCGAAGCCGACAATCGATAGGTCTTGAGGAACGCGCAAGCCCAGCTTCTTCGTTTCTTGAATCGCACCAATCGCCATCGCATCGTTGTGACAGAAGATAGCTGTAGGTTGTTCAGGAAGTGCCAGTAATTGACGAACCGCTTGAGCGCCCGCTTCAAAGGTGAAGTCACCGACCGTGCTATAGGCTGGATTCATTGAGACTCCGGCGCGACGCAGCGCTTGCTGGTAGCCTTGTTGGCGGAACTTACACAGGGTTGCAGTCGTTGGCCCAGAGATCTGAGCGATGCGCTTATGACCTAACTGAGCGAGGTAATTCACGGCTTCAAATGCAGAGGTTAGGTTGTCGATGTGAACCGTTGGCAGTTCAAGCTCAGGTGCGAATTCACACGCCATAACCATTGGCGGTAAATTCTTTTGCTCAGGCTTACTGACATCAAACGGATGATCAGTGCCAAGCAGTAGCATACCGTCTGCTTGCTTTGTGAAGACCAAGTTAACAAATGAAGACTCACGCTTCTTTTGTTGACCACTGTCACCCAGTAGAACGAGGTAGTCATTCTCTACAGCGGCATCTTCGATACCACGAATGATTTCGGCGAAGTAAGGGTCACAGATATCAGGAACGATAGTGATGATGGTTTTTGATTCGTTGCGACGTAAATTTCTAGCTAATGTATTGGGTGAGTATCCAGCTTCAAGTACTGCTGTCTCAACTCGTTTACGAGTAGAAACCGAGACTTTTTCAGGGTTCATCAATGCACGTGATACCGTTGCCGTTGAGACGCCTGCTAGCTGGGCAACATCCTTCATTGTCGCCATAAATTAAACCCTCTTTTAAGTTCCTTTGTCGCCTAAGTATTTAAGGCGTGAATAATAAATGTAATCGAATAGATATTATGAAAGTGTTGCTAACACTTTTTTTATTGCAATATTTTATTCGTTTAATCCGTGTAAAGTTACGGCTAGATTAACAAAAATCACATGACTAGTGTGAAGTTGCTCACGAGAAATATGAAATATTTGTGAACAAACTTATCATTAGTTTTAACCCAAGTGGGTTTAACTCAAATCTTGCGGCTCAATATCGAGTGACCAGCGAACTTTTTTCGCAGCAGGTAACATATTGATGGCCGGCTTGGCACTCATCAATAGCTTCTGCATTAACGAGCGCGTCTGAGTTTGTAAGATTAACTGCCAGCGCGATTTGCCCGCTCGTTTTGCTAACGGAGCCGGGGTTGGCCCTAACACCATGCAATATTGGTCAAACAGAGGGTGCGATTCCAATGTGTGACGAACCTGACGCAAGAACTCTTCCACCAAGCGAGTGTCATTGGCTTCTGCTCTAAACAGCGTCATAAAGGTATAGGGCGGTAACATTGCTTGCTTACGCTCTGCCAGTGCCGTCTGAGCAAAGTGGTTATAGTCTTTGTGTAGCAAGGCTTGCAACAACCCATGTTCTGGGTGGTGAGTCTGTAAGATCACTTCACCGGGTTTGCTTGCTCGTCCTGCGCGTCCCGCTACTTGGATGAATAGCTGGGCAAGACGTTCAGACGCTCGGAAGTCACTGCTATATAAAGAGCCATCCACATCTAATAACGCCACAAGTGTCACGTCAGGGAAATGGTGACCCTTAGCGAGCATCTGCGTGCCGATAAGAATTTGGAATTCACCCTTACGAATCGACTCGAGTGCGCTTTCTAAGCTGCCTTTACGGCGGGTGCTGTC
This sequence comes from Vibrio sp. 10N.261.52.C11, assembly GCF_041471405.1. NCBI lineage: Bacteria > Pseudomonadati > Pseudomonadota > Gammaproteobacteria > Vibrionales > Vibrionaceae > Vibrio > Vibrio sp. 10N.261.52.C11. The sequence goes on along the minus strand of NZ_JBFROI010000005.1, from coordinate 66,686 downwards.
GCGGTCAATACGAATGGTTTTGTATTCAGGGAATAGTTGACCAAGTTGAGCTTCTAACTGCTCGGTCCCTACACCCACTGTCACTAAGTTTGCAGATCCACAGCCTTGGCAATTGTGCACGATATGCTGCTGAGAACCACAGTGGTGGCAGCGCATCTCATTGCTGTATTGGTGATAGGTGTAGTAAGCATCACAACGTTTACACTCGGCTGTCCAACCACAATCGTGACACATTAATGCCGGAGAAAACCCTCGACGATTGAGGAACAGCATCACTTGGTTGCCAGCTTTGAGGTGTCTTTGCATCTCTGCAATTAACGACGCAGACAAACCACTTTCTAGATATTCACCTTTAACATCCAACACCTTATTGGTGGTCGGCAGTGCGACACCCGCACGTGAAGTCAGGGTGAGATAACTGTATTTGCCGATCTGAGCGTTGTGCAGCGTCTCAAAGGCCGGAGTCGCCGAGCCTAACACAACTGGAATCTGCGCTTTGTGCGCACGCATGATCGCCACATCACGAGCGTGGTAGCGCAGGCTATCTTGCTGTTTATAAGACGCATCGTGTTCTTCATCGACAATGATAATACCTAGGTCAGCAAACGGCGTGAACAGAGCCGAACGGGTACCAATCACGATGCCTGCTATTTTATCGCGCGCCGATAACCACGCATTCAGGCGTTCTGAATCGTTTAAACCTGAGTGGATAACCTCAACAGGCACATTAAAGCGTCGCTTAAAGCGGTTAATCGTTTGAGGAGTGAGACCAATCTCGGGCACGAGCACTAACGCTTGTTTACCTTGATCGAGAATCGGCTTAATCATATTCAGGTAAACCTCGGTCTTACCTGAGCCAGTAACGCCCTCTAACAGGAAACAACCAAAGTCGGTTTGGCTATTTACGGTCGCAATCGCGATGGCTTGTTCGGCATTGAGCTTAGGTTTGTCTTGGTCATTCTCAAGTTCAACTGGCCAAGGTTGGCGCTTCGGCTTTTTCTCTACCGATTCAATCCAGCCTTTCTCTTCTAGCGTTTTGAGTACGGCGCTGCCAACTTCTTCATCAATGAACTCTTGATGAGGAACCGGGCCGTGTTCAAGCATGTGCATCACTTTGGCTTGCTTGACCGCGCGACCAAAACCTTGCATCAGTTGGTCTTTGCCTGATGGCGTTAACTGCCACTCAACCAGCGTCGCGAAGTCGGCGGCTTTGCCTTTTCTTAGAGCGCTCGGAAGGGCGTTAGCAAAGGTTTCGCCAAGAGGGTACTGATAAAACTGACTGCACCACATTAATAGTGAATAGACAGATTCCGGCCAAACAGGTTGGTTATCCAATAGCGCTTTTATTGGCTTGAGCTTATCTAGCTCGAATTCTGATTCGTTAACCAGAGCCGTGACAATCCCAGTTAAGGTTTGTCGTCCAAAAGGCACAGAGACGCGACCACCAATAATCGGGAATAGGTGATTTGGAATCTTGTAATCGAACTGCTTGTCGAGTGGAACAGGCAGCGCCACACGGGCAATCATTGGACGCATAAAGGGACGGCTTTATCTGAATTGACGAGAGCGAACAGTCTAAAGGATAAGGCGGTTAAATTCGAGAAGCAGTTTGGATGAAGGTGGCGAGTTAGCGTATACCGACAACGACAGCCCGAAATCTCAGGCCGATAAAGGAAATAAAGAGAGAATTGGTGAAAAATGTATCAAATCGGTTGATCCTGCTTTATAGATTCATTACTATACTGCGCCTTAAAGGTATGGCTTCATCACTCTTTTGTGTCGATGCGGTGTCTTTATTTCTTTTTTTAAACTACGTGTGGTGTGCGGCTTAGAATCGTATAGCGACACGGCCTACTTGAGGTTATCCCATGAAAGCTGGAATCCACCCAGAATACAAAGCAGTTACTGCAACTTGTTCTTGCGGCAACACATTTGAGTTCAACTCAACGCTAGCAAAAGAATCAATCCACCTAGACGTATGTGACAAATGTCACCCGTTCTACACTGGTAAGCAACGTATCGTAGATACTGGCGGCCGTGTTGATCGCTTCAACAAGCGTTTCGGTGCTCTTTCTAGCAAGAAGTAATTCTCGCTATTTAGACATGAAAAAGGACACTTCGGTGTCCTTTTTTGTTGCCTGTAATTTGAGAAAGCACTGACTTCTATTCAAGCATCACTCTCACCCAACGATAAGTTGCCTCTCTATTCTATTTCAGGGCAATTCCTTGCGTATCTCTCTTCACCAAAATTCAGCACGAAACTTCAACAAGCGATAGTAATTTCAACTGCTCACTGGTCTTATTAGTAGTGAAATCTCGTTTTTTAATGAGACAGAGGCTTCAACCACCTAGGAACTTTGAAGTACATCCATTAACATGAACCAGATCCCCCAAATAATAATATCCTAGGAACCTACACCTATGTCTGAAGACAGCAGCCAAGCTCAATCCTCTCAAGCGTTATCATCTGAAAAATCGTTATCGCCTCAAGAACAATTCCGTCAGCAAGCTCTTGATTACCATGAGTTCCCAATTCCAGGCAAAATTGCCGTAGAACTGACGAAGCCTGCAAACTCTGCAGAAGACCTAGCACTTGCATACAGCCCAGGCGTGGCTGAGCCTGTTCGCGAGATCGCACAGAACGTTGATAACGTTTATAAGTACACAGGTAAAGGCAACATGGTTGCAGTTATCTCTAACGGTACAGCGATTCTTGGCCTAGGTAACCTTGGCCCTATTGCTTCTAAACCTGTTATGGAAGGCAAAGCGCTCCTGTTTAAGCGTTTTGCTGGTTTAGATTCTATCGATATTGAAGTAAAACACCGCACAATCGATGAGTTCGTTGATACAGTTGCGAATATCGCAGATACATTCGGCGGTATTAACCTGGAAGACATCAAAGCACCAGACTGTTTTGAGATTGAACGTCGCCTGATTGAACGTTGTGATGTTCCGGTATTCCACGATGACCAACACGGTACTGCGATTGTAACGGCAGCGGGTATGCTGAATGCGATCGAGCTTCAAGGTAAGAAACTTGAAGAGTGTAAGATCGTTTGTTTAGGTGCTGGCGCAGCGGCGGTTGCTTGTATGGAACTACTGATTAAGTGTGGCGCTCAGCGTGAAAAAATCTACATGCTTGACCGTAAAGGTGTGATCCATACTCGTCGTGATGACCTAAACGAATACAAAGAGCTGTTCGCAAATAACACTGATAAGCGTACGCTTGAAGATGTTATCGAAGGTGCTGACCTGTTCTTGGGTGTATCGGGGCCGAATCTACTGCCTGCTGAAGCACTAACGCTGATGGCTGATAAGCCTGTTGTGTTTGCATGTTCAAACCCAGATCCAGAGATCAAGCCTGAGCTTGCACACGAAGTTCGTTCTGACCTAATCATGGGTACAGGCCGCAGTGATTACCCTAACCAAGTAAACAACGTACTTTGTTTCCCATTCATTTTCCGTGGTGCACTAGACGTGCGTGCGAGCGAAATTAATGACGAAATGAAGCTAGCGGCGGTTAAAGCGATTCGTGAACTGGCGAAAGAAGAAGTTCCAGCTGAAGTACTAGCAGCTGCGGGCGAGACTGCACTGGAGTTCGGTAAGGGTTACATCATTCCTAAGCCAATGGACCCACGTCTACTTCCTCGCGTAGCACGAGCAGTTGCGGAAGCGGCTGTTGAATCTGGCGTAGCTCGTATCGAGATGCCTGCTAACTATATGGCTTAATAGCTGTTGCTCTATTGAGCCAAAAAGAATAATAAAAAACCGACTCATCTGGAGTCGGTTTTTTTATGTCTATCATTCACAGCGCAATCATAAAAAGCTATGCGCGATGTGATAAATAAGGTTCAGCTAGAGCGAATCAATAATGAAGGCAGTGACTGAGTTGTTTTTATTCTTCGTCAAACGCTTCGAACTCGATACCCATCTCTGTCATCAGCTTTTTCACTTCAGCAGGAATATCGTCTGGGCGGTCTTTACGAAGGTCTTCATCCGTTGGTAGTGGTTGGCCTGTGTACGCATGTAGAAAGGCTTCGCACAGTAGCTCACTGTTTGTTGCATGGCGTAGGTTATTAATCTGGCGGCGAGTGCGCTCGTCAGTAAGAACCTTTAACACTTTTAGAGGGATAGAAACTGTAATTTTCTTTACTTGTTCGCTTTTCTTTCCATGCTCAGCATATGGGCTTATGTATTCACCATTCCAGTCGGCCATTGCGTACCTTCATCACTTTAGTTGTTAGAATAAATTAATAGTGGTGATTTTAGCGGGATTTACTGCCATAAGCAAAGACATATAGACGTCTAGAAGTGTTGACGTCTCACGTTTATGACAGTAAAGTGAATAACATATATCTAACACAGCCGCAAAATGCCGACAAGCCGCTGTGATTCTCAGACGCAAAACTTGTAAGGAAGCACCTATGAGCAGCCGGAAGCTAGCAACAATCGCAGTACGTACTGGTATCGAGTCAGACACGCAACACCATGCCGTTGTCCCACCCATTTATCTTTCGACTAACTATGGGTTTCCCGCTTTTGGTGAAGTGCCAAAGTACGATTACACCCGTTCTGGTAACCCAAACCGCGGTTTATTAGAGACGGCACTGTTTGAGCTTGAATCAGGCAAAGGCGCGGTTGTGACTAACTGTGGTACTTCGGCGCTTAACTTATGGGTTTCGGCTTTCTTAGGCGGCGATGATCTTATTATTGCACCGCACGATTGCTACGGCGGTACTTACCGTCTGTTTAACACTCGCTCGCTAAAAGGTGACTTCAAAGTTCTGTTCGTTGATCAATCGGATCAAGCAGCGCTGGATGCGGCGCTCGCGCTTAAGCCAAAGTTGATCTTAATTGAAACCCCATCGAATCCACTGGTTCGCGTGGTTGATATTGCAGAAACTTGCCGTAAAGCGAAAGAGGTTGGTGCTCTGGTTGCTGTCGACAACACGTTTTTGACACCTGTGTTCCAAAAGCCTTTAGAGCTGGGTGCTGATTTTGTTATCCACTCAACCACTAAGTACATCAATGGACACTCAGATGTTATTGGTGGCGTTGTGGTCACTAAGACAGAAGAACACGCTGAAGAGTTAGCATGGTGGGGCAACTGTATTGGTGCGACCGGCACACCATTTGATAGCTACATGACTTTACGTGGTATTCGTACGCTAGGTGCGCGTATGCGAGTTCACGAAGAAAGCTCACGTGAAATTCTAGCGTCTCTGCAGCAACAAGATCTTGTTGGCACTATTTACCACCCAAGCCTTCCTGAACATCCGGGTCATGATATCGCGAAGAAACAGCAATCGGGCTTTGGTTCCATGCTCAGTTTTGAGTTTGCGGGCTCATTCGAGGCGCTTAAATACTTTGTTGATAAGTTAGAGCTGTTTTCTTTGGCAGAATCATTGGGCGGTGTTGAAAGCCTGATTTGTCACCCTGCGTCGATGACTCACCGCGCGATGGGTGAAGAAGCCTTAGCAGAAGCGGGTGTTTCTCAGCAACTACTGCGTCTATCTGTTGGCCTTGAAGATGCAGAAGACCTAATCGATGACCTCAAGCAAGCGTTTGAAAGAACACAGCGCTTTATCGCTGAAGGGGAGGGTTAATAATGGCAACCTTTCGCCAGCTACATAAATTTGGTGGCAGCAGTTTAGCGAATCCTGAATGTTACCAACGCGTGGTCAACATTCTTAGAGAATACTCATCAGCATCTGATTTGGTGGTGGTATCGGCAGCAGGCAAAACAACCAACCGTTTGATTGAATTTGTTGAAGCGCTCGACAAAGATGGTCGTATTGCCCATGAATGCCTACAAGCACTTCGTCAGTTCCAACTCGATCTGATTGAAGCACTGCTTGAGGGGGAATCAGCCGCACAACTTACTTCAACCATTCAACAAGAATTTACCGCTTTGGGTGAGCTAACGGCTCCCTTGAGCGAAGCACAAAAAGCAAAAGTGCTTGGACACGGTGAGGTTTGGTCTTCACGTCTACTCGCGGCTTTGTTGTGCCAGCATGATTTACAAGCCGTTGCTCAAGATGCGCGTGCTTTTTTACGTGCAGAAGTGGGCGCTCAGCCTGAAGTCGACCGCGCACGTTCTTACCTTCTGATCAAAGAAGCCTTGGCGCAGCATGCACATTGCCGCGTGGTGATTACGGGCTTTATGGCTCAGAACTGCGAGGGTGAAACGGTATTGCTTGGCCGTAACGGTTCGGATTACTCAGCAACCGTGATTGGTGCTTTGGCTGAAGTTGAACGCGTGACGATTTGGAGTGATGTGGCAGGCGTTTACAGCGCTGACCCTCGTCTGGTTTCAGATGCGTGTCTATTGCCTCTACTTCGCCTTGATGAAGCCAGCGAATTGGCTCGTCTTGCCGCTCCAGTGCTTCACAGCCGAACGCTACAGCCTGTGGCTCAAAGTGCTATGGATCTCAGCTTACGCTGCAGCTATCAGCCGGAGGCGGGCTCTACACAGATCGAGCGTGTACTGGCATCGGGTCGTGGCGCAAAAATCATTACCTCTTTGGATGAAGTGCTTATCGTGCAACTGACCTTTGGTCACGGCCATGATTTCGACCGTCTAGAGAGTGAAGTGCTTGAAGGGCTTAAGCGTGCTCAACTTGAGCCGCTTGCTTATGAGCTTGAACCGGATCAACACTGTTTGCGTCTTGCCTACACAGAAGAGATCGCTGGTGGTGCATTAGAATATCTCCAAGACCATGCGATTGAAGCGGAAATTAAGCTAAAAGAAGGTTTCTCTCTGATTGCTGCAGTGGGTGCGGGTGTGACTAAGAACCCTAACCATTGCTACGGTTTCTACCAGCAGCTTAAGAGCTCGCCGGTTGAGTTCATCTCAGAAGCGAACTCAGGCTTAAGCTTGGTGGCTGTGATTCGTAAGAGTGAAACATCAAGTCTAGTGAAAGGCATTCATTCTCAACTGTTCCAAGCGCAGAAGCGTGTTGCGATTGCCTTGTGTGGTAAGGGCAATATTGGTTCAAGCTGGTTAAGCCTGTTTGCTGAGCAAAAAGCGGAACTTGAAAAGCGCCGTGGAATGAACTTTGAATTGGTTGCCGTGGTTGATAGCCAAACCTATTGGTTCGACGATCAAGGCATTGATGCGACTTCGGTAGGTAAGCGCTTTGACGACGAAGCTATTGCTAACAATGGTAACGACTGGTTAGAGCGTTTGGGCTCTATTCAAGGTTATGACGAAGCAGTGGTTCTGGATGTGACTGCGAGCCCAGTGCTTGCAGCAAAGTATCTGCAAATCGCACAACAAGGTATTCACCTAATCTCGGCGAACAAGGTGGCAGGTTCTGCATCGAGCGAGTATTACCATCAAGTACAAGATGCTTTCGCTAAGATCAGCCGTCATTGGTTGTACAACGCGACAGTGGGTGCTGGATTGCCGATTAACCACACGGTACGTGACCTACGTGAAAGTGGCGATGACATCATTGCGTTGTCTGGCATTTTCTCGGGCACGTTGTCTTGGTTGTTCCAACAGTTTGATGGCACCGTGCCGTTCAGCGAGTTGGTTGACTTAGCATGGCAACAAGGCCTTACGGAACCTGACCCTCGTGCTGACCTAGATGGCTCAGACGTGATGCGTAAGCTGGTGATTCTGGCGCGTGAATCTGGTTTGGATATCGAACCTGAAAACGTAAAAGTGGAATCGCTCGTACCTGCAGAGCTGCAAGATCTATCTGTGGATGACTTCTTCGACAAAGCTTCTGTACTGAGCGAAGAGCTGGCTGAGCGTTTAGAGAAAGCGCACTCTCAACAGAAAGTTCTGCGTTACGTAGCGCGTTTGGAGAAGAACGGTAAGGCAACCGTAGGCGTTGAAGCACTGTCTAAAGAACATGCTCTGGCGAACTTGTTGCCTTGCGACAACATCTTTGCGATTGAGAGCAAATGGTACAAAGATAATCCATTGGTTATTCGTGGCCCAGGTGCCGGTCGTGAAGTAACGGCAGGTGCAATTCAATCTGATTTAAACAGAATGTCTAGCCTGTTCTGATTTTCAGATCGGTTGGTTTAGTGTCTAAATGGCATACTATTCACTAAGATAAATAAGGCTGAAAGCACGATGTGTTTTTCAGCCTTTTTTCTACATTATTTCTGCTTTGCGACCCATCTAACGACTTGAGTTTTACTCACGATCTACTTGAGAAAAATTCATAATGGATCTGTTGACATTAAATCGTATTCAATACATTCTACAGACATATAGACGTCTAAACGTCGTTTAAGGATTTGAGTTTTTAGTGGTTGCTTTTGCCACAGGGAGAGTAAGATGGGATACACACACGCTAGTCATATCGACGCTTTAAATCAGAATATCGCTGAGCTTTCTGACAACATCAATGTGTCATTTGAGTTTTTTCCACCGAGCAGTGAGAAGATGGAAGAGACCCTGTGGAACTCTGTTCACCGCCTTAAAACACTTCAACCAAAATTTGTATCGGTAACTTACGGTGCAAACTCGGGTGAACGTGACCGTACCCACTCAATCATTAAAGAAATTAAAAACCAAACCGGCCTAGTGGCTGCACCGCACCTAACGTGTATTGATGCAAGCCGTGAAGAGCTGATTCAAATTGCCGACGATTACTGGGCAAATGGTATCGAGAGTATTGTTGCGCTACGTGGTGATATTCCAGCAGGCGGCGGCGCGCCAGAGATGTACGCATCTGACCTAGTCGAGCTACTTAAATCTCGCCACGATTTTGATATCTCTGTTGCAGCTTTCCCTGAGGTTCACCCTGAAGCAAAAAGTGCTCAATCAGACCTTATTAACCTGAAGCGTAAAGTGGATGCTGGCGCTAACCGTGCCATCACGCAATTCTTTTTTGATGTAGAAAGTTACTTACGTTTCCGTGATCGCTGTGTGGCGGCAGGTATCGATGTTGAAATCGTACCGGGCATCTTACCTGTTTCTAACTTCAAGCAAGCATCTCGCTTTGCTGCGATGAACAACGTAAAAGTACCGGGCTGGATGGCGAAGCAGTTTGAAGGTTTGGATGATGATCCAACGACTCGTCAGCTTGTTGGTGCTAGCCAAGCAATTGATATGGTTCGTACACTGAGCCGTGAAGGTGTGAAAGATTTCCACTTCTACACGCTAAACCGTGCAGAAATGACTTATGCACTTTGCCATACGCTAGGTGTTCGTCCGCAAGTCGCTGCGCTGTAAGAAAAGTCTAAGAAGTAAAGCCTAAGCACTTGTAAAAAGCCTCTGGCAGTAACATTTCAAATCCTATAGATACAAAAAAGGCTTGGACTCATAGAGTTCAAGCCTTTTGCTTTTCTAGCTTAACTTAAGCTAGAGCGCCAAGTTCAAGCAGTACTTCTTCAGCCCATACAATCCATGCTTCACGGATAAGTAGGTTACGACGAAGTGTTAGACGCTCAAGGCGTGCTTGCTTGTCTAGTGTCGATGGCGTTGCGTAGTAAGCTGCTTCGATTTCACGGTAGTGAGAAACCAGTTTGCGAGACTCTTCTACTAGCTCAGCAAGTTGTACACGGTAAGCGTCAGAAGGTTGTACAGCACAAGCCATTAGCTTAGCTGAGAACTCGTCACGAACGGTTGGGTGTGCAGTTGGTTGTTCAAACCATTCACCTAGCGCGCCACGGCCAGCATCAGTGATAGAGTAAACTTTACGATCAGGTTTGCCTTCTTGAGGCTCAAGCACGCAAGTTACCTGGTCGTTCTGAGCCATTTTATTTAGCTCGCGGTAAACTTGTTGATGGCTAGCTTTCCAGAAGTAACCAATGCTTGCGGAGAATTCTTTTGTGATATCGTAACCAGTAGCATCGCGTGTACTTAAAACGGTTAGAATTACGTGTGGTAATGACATGTCTGAAATCCAAATGGTAAACAGTAAACAAATACTTAAACAACAAGTGTGCTTCTAATGGCACGTTATATTGGTTATGTCTAAGTAGCACCAACTCATCGGTTGGTTATGTCACCTTACAAAGCCGTTTATCACCTAGGTTGACCAGTTTATTGGTCAAGATGCTGCAGATTATTTTTTGGAGTGTTTCCGCAGCGGAGCAGTAGTATATCTAAATAATAAGCATAAAGTAGAATACATGGACAAAATAACCCAAAAAACTGACAAAAAACTCACTATTGCTTATTTTGTGAAATAAAAAGGTCGCACTAGGCGACCTTTTGTCTGTTGAATGGTAGGAATCACTAATTAACCAGTGTTTCGCATGCCTGCTGCAATGCCTGCAATCGTCACCATTAGCGCTTCTTCAAGCTCTGCTGGTGGTGTTTCACACTTACGAGTACGGTAAAGCAGTTCAGCTTGAAGCATGTTTAGTGGCTCAACGTAGATGTTACGTAGGCGGATTGACTCAAGTCCCCAAGGGTCGCTCTGCATTAGGTTCTCGTTGTTCTCAACATTTAGCACGGCTTTGATGTCTTTTTGCAGCTGTTCACGCAGTAACTCACCTAATGGTAATAGCTCTTCGTCAACAAGGCGTTGGTCGTAGTACTTAGCGATTTCCATGTTGCACTTCGAGTACACCATTTCCAACATACCGAGACGGGTAGAGAAGAACGGCCACTCGCGACACATCTCTTCGAGCAGGGCTTGATGGCCTTGATCTACAGAGTACTGAATCGCTTCACCAGCGCCTAACCATGCAGGCAGTACCAAACGGTTTTGGCTCCAAGAGAAGATCCATGGAATCGCACGTAGGCTTTCTACGCCGCCGTTCGGGTTACGTTTCGCAGGGCGAGAGCCAAGAGGCAGTTTACCTAGCTCCAGTTCAGGTGTCGCTTGACGGAAGTAAGGTACGAATTTCTCTTCGCCACGAACCACGTTGCGGTAAGCCTCACAAGATACTTGAGATAGCACTTCCATTAGGTCGCGCCACTCTTGTTTTGGCTCAGGTGGTGGCAGAAGGTTCGCCTCTAGAATCGCGCTTGCGTAAAGGTTGAAGCTGTTTACAGCAACGTCTGGTAAGCCAAGTTTAAAGCGGATCATTTCGCCTTGCTCTGTTACACGTAAACCGCCTTTCAAGCTCTTAGGTGGCTGAGAAAGAAGAGCAGCGTGCGCCGGAGCACCACCACGACCAACCGTACCGCCACGACCGTGGAATAGAGTCAGTTCAATGCCTTCTTCATCACAAACCTTAACCAGTTTGTCCATTGCATCATATTGAGCCCAACCTGCAGACATTACGCCCGCATCTTTCGCTGAGTCAGAGTATCCGATCATCACCATTTGGTGGTTCTGGATAAAGCCACGGTACAAGTCGATGCTCATTAGCTGTTTCATTACTGCTTCTGAGTTGTTCAAGTCGTCTAGCGTTTCGAACAGCGGACATACGTCCATGCGGTATGGGCAGCCACATTCTTGCAGTAGTAAGTGAACAGCCAGTACATCTGATGCAGTACGAGCCATAGAAATTACGTAAGCACCGAAGGCTTCACGAGGTTGAGCAGCAATAACCTTGCAGGTGTCTAAAACCTCTTTAACCTGTTCAGATGGCTCCCAATCGCGAGGAAGAAGCGGACGCTTAGAGCTTAATTCATTGGTTAAGAAAGCAATCTTGTCTTGCTCGTTCCATTGGTCGTAGTCGCCAATGCCTAGGTAGCGAGTCAGTTCAGACAGTACATCTGAGTGACGAGTACTTTCTTGACGAACATCGAGACGAACTAGGTGTACACCGAACGCTTTTAGGCGGCGCAGAGTATCAAGCAGAGAACCGTCTGCGATTACGCCCATGCCACATTCGTGCAGCGATTGGTAACATGCGTAAAGCGGTGTCCAAAGTTGCTCGATGTTCTGTAGTGTTTCTTTCTTCGGAACCTCTGTGTCATGCAATTTTGCATCCAGCACTTCTAGCGTGTTGTTCAGTAGAGTGCGTAGGTTCTTCAGGATTGCACGGTAAGCTTCGTGTTCATCACCTGCTAGCTCACGAACGGCATCATTACACTTAGTCATCGACAGTTCGGTAATCAGCTCGTTTACGTCGCCTAAGTAAAGATCGGCAGCTTTCCAACGAGATAGGCGCAGAACTTCCTTAGTGATGGTGTGCGTTACGAATGGGTTGCCATCGCGGTCACCGCCCATCCAAGATGAGAAGTGTACTGGGCGTGCATCGATCGGCAGGCCTTCACCAAGATAACCTTTTAGTCGGCCATCCATTTCACGTAGGAAGTCAGGAACGGCTTCCCATAGAGAGTTTTCTACAACCGCAAAGCCCCACTTAGCTTCATCAAGTGGCGTTGGGCGTTGTTGACGAATCACATCTGAGTGCCAACCTTGAGCGATCAGTTGCTCTAGGCGGCGTTCGGTTTTCACGCGCTCTTTGTGTGATAGGTCGCTTAATTCTAATTTAGACAGACACTCGTTGATCTTAACTAGCTTGTTGATCATGGTGCGACGAGTGATTTCTGTTGGGTGTGCAGTCAGAACGAGTTCAATGTTCAGGTCGCGAACGGCTTGAGCCGCGTCTAGCTTGCTGATGTCATTCTGGTTTAATTTGGAAAATAGAGATTGCAGCACGTCTGGTTCACAAACATGCTCCTCACAGTGGCGAGAGATGGTGTGGTACTGCTCTGCCATGTTGGTGAGGTTGAGAAATTGGTTAAATGCACGAGCAACAGGAGTGAGTTGTTCGTTCGGCAGGTTTTTGATTTCTTCAACTAGGCTGTCACGGTCAGCTTTGTTGCCTGCGCGGGCGGATTTGGAAAGTTTACGGATAGTCTCCACTTTCTCTAAGATAACGTCACCATGTGCATCTTGGATTGTGTTACCTAGCAAGCGTCCCAGCATGCTTACGTTACTCTTGAGAGCGGCGTATTTCTCGTTCATTGTCATCCTGCCTCGTAAAAAAATTACATCCATTGTTCCTTGTTAAGTACACAATCTAGCGAAAAGTGCTGTATCTAGTCAAATAAAGCATTCTAAGTTTGCAATTATTAGTTTTCGAAATGCGGGAGAAGTAAATTTTCCAAGACTTCGGAATAAAGTGAAATTTAATTACAAGATCAGGCTTTGGCTGGGATAACAGAATAAAAGCCACCTTTTAGGGCAGCTTTTATAAAAAAGTATCGCAAGGGTAGCAATAGCTAGAAACAATATTTACGAATAGATTTACTCAGAACATCAATCGTTGGATCGATAAAATCGAAGCTTAGGAACTCATCTGGTTGGTGAGCTTGGTCGATAGAGCCCGGCCCCAGCACTAAGGTTGGGCAAAGTTCTTGAAGGAAAGGTGCTTCTGTACAGTAGTTCACGGTTTGTGATTCAGTTTCGCAAACTGATTCCATGCCACCAATAAATGGATGGTCGTGTTGGCACTCATAACCTGGGATAGGTTCGTGCAGTGGCGTAATCTCGATTCTGCCCGGCCATTTTGCTTCCACTTCTTTAAGTGCGCTGCGCAGCATGTTATCCAAGCCATCTAGGCTGATACCTGGCAAAGGACGCACATCATAGTGCAGCTCACAGCAACCACAGATACGGTTGGCACTGTCGCCACCGTGGATATGGCCAAGGTTTAGAGTGGGGCTTGGAATTGCGAAACCCGGGTGGTGATACTCTTTGACTAGCTTGTCACGCAGTTGCATTAAAGCGAACAACACTTCATGCATGATCTCGATGGCGTTGACACCTAATGCAGGATCAGAAGAGTGACCTGATTTACCCGTTACTCGCACAGCGTTAGCAACATGGCCTTTATGGCCACGAATCGGCACAAGGCTGGTTGGCTCACCAATAATGCAGTAATCCGGTTTAAACGGTGCATTTTCAGTGAAATGACGCGCACCCAGCATGGTGGTCTCTTCGTCACAGGTTGCCAATACATATAGCGGCTTGGTCTGTTTGCTCCAATCCATCTTCTTTGCCGCTTCATAAACGAAAGCGAAAAAGCCTTTCATATCGGCTGTGCCTAATCCATAGAAGCGATTGTTGTGTTCTGTTAGTGCGTGAGGGTCAAAGTTCCAACGTCCTTCATCAAATGGCACTGTGTCGCTGTGTCCTGCGAGTAGCAAGCCACCTTCGCCCGATCCCATCTTAGCGACCATATTATGCTTGCCGGGTTCGACTTCCACGACTTCAACGCTAAAGCCTACGTCTTTAAACCATTGAGCCATTTTTTCGATCACTTTCTCGTTGCCATGATCCCAGCTTGGATCGGTCGAGCTAATAGAGTCTGTGGAAATTAGGCCTTTGTAGACCTCAAGAAAACTCGGTAATTGCATAATAACTTCACTTCTACTATTGACAGGAAAACCATAAGTCGGTAAAACACATATTAAATCATATTTAATGCATAAGAAATCAAATAAAGCTAAAAATTAAGTATGAATAGTCAAATTTGAAATGTAACTTACCTCAAAAATGGATGTGTTGAGATGTTGAAAACCACGATCATTGGCGCAAGCGGCTACACAGGAGCAGAACTGGCTCTAATGATAAACAGACACCCTGAGCTCACGCTATCAGGTTTATATGTCTCAGCCAATAGTGTAGACGCAGGTAAACCTATTGCGGCACTGCACGGTAAGTTAGCTGGCTTGATTGATATGCCAGTACAACCTTTAACAAATCCGGAAGAAGTAGCTAAACAATCTGATGTGATTTTCTTAGCAACGGCACACGAGGTTAGTCACGACCTAGCGCCAATTTTTCTAGAGAACGATTGCCAAGTCTTCGACCTATCGGGTGCATTCAGAGTTAAAGGCGAAAACTTCTATCAAGAGTTTTACGGTTTTGAACATCAACACGAACAATGGCTAGACAAAGCGGCTTACGGTTTAGCTGAGTGGAACGAACAAGAAATTAAAGAAGCTCAGCTTGTCGCTGTCGCGGGTTGTTACCCAACCGCATCACAACTGGCGATTAAGCCTTTGGTTGAAGCCAAGTTACTGGATGAAAACCAATGGCCAGTGATTAACGCAACCAGCGGTGTGACTGGTGCAGGCCGCAAGGCGACGATGGTCAACAGCTTCTGCGAAGTGAGCTTGCAAGCTTATGGTGTATTCAATCACCGTCATCAACCTGAAATGGCTGCACATTTAGGATGTGATGTGATTTTTACCCCGCACCTCGGCAACTTTAAGCGTGGCATTTTGGCAACCATTACCATGAAATTGGCTGAAGGCGTGACAGAACAACAGATACAAGATGCCTTCGAGCAAGCTTACCAAGGTAAACCTGCGGTGAGATTACTCGAAGAGACATTGCCAAGAATTCAAGATGTAGAGCAGACGCCTTTCTGCGACTTAGGTTGGAAGGTTCAAGGTCATCACATCATCGTTGTTTCAGCGATTGATAACTTATTAAAGGGTGCATCTAGCCAAGCGATGCAGTGTTTGAATTTACGTTATGGTTTTGCGCCATTAACTGCGTTAGTGTAAGGAAATCTAGATATGAGCCTTAATAATCAACCATTAATCATAAAGTTAGGTGGCGCTGCGCTATCTTGTGGTGAAACACTTAGCAAGTTATTTGGTGCTATCTCTGCTTACCAACAACAGGCACAACGACCAATCGTGATTGTTCACGGCGGCGGTTACCTTGTTGATGATTTGATGAATAAGTTGAACCTCGAAACCGTTAAGAAAGAAGGGCTACGTGTTACTCCTTATGATCAGATCCCAGTGATCGCTGGTGCATTAGCGGGCACGGCGAATAAATTACTTCAAGGTCAGGCGATTAAAGACGGTATCAATGCCGTTGGTTTAAGCCTAGCAGACGGTGGTTTATGCAAAGTGAGCGAACTGAACCCTGAACTGGGGGCGGTAGGAAAAGCGGAGCCGGGCGACTCAACCGTTCTGCAAGCGATTCTTAATGCGGGCGCACTGCCTATCATTAGCTCGATTGGTCTGACTGAGCAAGGCCAACTGATGAACGTCAATGCCGACCAAGCTGCGGTTGCCGTTGCAGGCGCACTTGATGCTGAACTGGTACTGCTTTCTGATGTAAGTGGTGTGTTGGATGGCAAAGGTCACCTCATTCCAAGCCTTAATCAACAACAAGCTGATGACCTTATTACAGGCAAAGTGATTACCGACGGCATGATCGTTAAGGTTCAAGCCGCACTAGAAGCCGCTAACGACCTTGGACGACCAATCGAAGTTGCCACTTGGCGATACCCAGAAAAGCTAACACAACTGTTTTCAGGTAAAAGCATAGGAACACAGTTTTTACCTCAGTAGGTTTCACAACGAGTCACTACTTAAAGAATTTAGACAAATTAAATAAACATATAATTATGAAGTCATTTCCAACGCTGACCGCCATGTGCAGTATGGAAACTAGGAGAAAGAAAATGAGCAAAGTTAACGTAAAGAAAGTTGTAGTAGCCTACTCTGGCGGTCTAGACACATCAGTAATCATTCCATGGTTGAAAGAGAACTATGACTGTGAAGTGGTTGCGTTTGTTGCGGATGTTGGTCAAGGCGACGAAGAGTTGATTGGTATCGAAGAGAAAGCAAAAGCTTCTGGTGCATCTGAGTGTTACATCGCAGACCTTAAAGAAGAGATGGTTGCTGACTACATCTACCCAACGCTGAAAACGGGCGCTTACTACGAAGGTAAATACCTACTAGGTACGTCGATGGCGCGTCCAATCATCGCGAAAGCACAGGTTGAAGTCGCACGTAAAGTAGGTGCAGACGCACTGTGTCACGGCTGTACTGGTAAAGGTAATGACCAAGTTCGTTTTGAAGGCGCATTTGCTGCACTAGCACCTGATCTACACGTAATTGCACCATGGCGTGAATGGGATCTAGTGAGTCGTGAAGAGTGTCTAGATTACCTGGCTGAGCGTAACATCCCTTGTACGGCTTCTCTTACTAAGATTTACTCGCGTGATGCAAACGCATGGCACATCTCAACAGAAGGCGGCGTTCTAGAAAACACATGGAATGCACCTAACGAAGATTGCTGGGCTTGGACTGTAGACCCTGAGCAAGCGCCAAACGAATCTGAAACAGTGACGCTTAAAGTTGAAAAAGGCGAAGTGGTTGCGGTTGATGGCGAAACAATGACGCCATACAACGCACTGGTTTACCTAAACGAGAAAGGTGCTAAGCACGGTGTTGGTCGTATCGATATCGTAGAGAACCGTCTTGTTGGCATGAAGTCTCGTGGTTGTTACGAAACTCCGGGTGGCACAATCATGATGGAAGCACTGCGTGCAGTAGAGCAACTGGTTCTTGATAAAGCGGCATTCGAATTCCGTGAAGAGCTCGGTGTTAAGGCTTCTCACCTTGTATACGATGGTCGTTGGTTCACTCCACTATGTAAGTCAATCCTTGCCGCGACAGAAGAGCTAGCACAAGACGTGAATGGTGAAGTGGTTATCAAGCTTTACAAAGGCCATGCAACGGTGACTCAGAAGCGTTCTGACAACAGCCTGTACTCAGAAGAGTTTGCAACCTTTGGTGAAGATGAAGTTTACGACCAAAGCCATGCTGAAGGCTTCATCCGCCTTTACTCGCTATCAAGCCGTATCCGTGCTTTGAATAGCCAAAAGTAATCCTAACAATGAGTTAGTGAGCTAGCCTTTGATGAAAGATTGAAGGTTAGTAAACAGACATTATTATGCAAAGCCCATTCACTATTGATTAGTGAGTGGGCTTTTTACTTTCTATTTGCCTAATAAATCAGCTTCGGTTTTTCCTATCGGATGGCATATAATTCGCGCTCCACGCTAAAAATAATCAATGGATTGAACTGTTGGTGAATAAATATGTGAAAATAATGAATTAATACTTTATTTTCATTTTGAATTGCCGTAAGTTTAAACCATCAGAAAAATACTGAATCTTAATCAGAATTATCATTTGCAAAAACAGTGAGCACTGTGCAATTAGGAGATACACAATGGCATTATGGGGCGGTAGATTTACCCAAGCAGCAGACACCCGGTTCAAAGATTTTAACGATTCTCTTCGTTTTGATTACCGATTGGCTGAGCAAGACATTGTGGGCTCAATTGCCTGGTCTAAAGCTCTACTGTCGGTCAACGTATTAACAGAAGAAGAGCAACAGAAGCTTGAGTTAGCGCTGAATGAGCTAAAACTTGAGGTGATGGAAGATCCTGAACAGATTCTACGTTCTGATGCAGAAGATATTCACAGCTGGGTTGAGCAGCAACTTATCGGCAAAGTCGGTGACTTGGGCAAAAAACTTCACACTGGCCGTTCTCGTAACGACCAAGTGGCGACAGACCTGAAACTATGGTGTCGTCAGCAAGGTAACCAACTGCTACTGGCATTGGATCGCCTACAAAGCCAAATGGTGAACGTTGCTTCTCAGCATCAAGAAACCGTGCTTCCTGGCTACACTCACTTACAACGTGCTCAGCCGGTAACTTTTGCTCACTGGTGCTTGGCTTACGTTGAAATGCTTGAGCGTGATTATTCACGTTTGAATGATGCGATTAAGCGTCTAGACACATGTCCGCTGGGTTCTGGTGCCCTTGCTGGAACAGCTTACCCGATGGACCGTGAAGAGTTAGCTCACAACTTAGGTTTCCGTCGTGCAACGCGCAACTCTCTAGATTCAGTTTCTGACCGCGACCATGTGATGGAGCTAATGTCGATTGCTTCTATCTCTATGCTTCACCTTTCGCGTCTTGCAGAAGATATGATTTTCTACAACTCAGGTGAATCAAACTTCATCGAGTTAGCGGATACCGTGACGTCAGGTTCATCTCTGATGCCACAAAAGAAAAACCCAGATGCGCTAGAGCTTATCCGTGGCAAAACTGGCCGTGTTTACGGTTCATTAGCGGCAATGATGATGACAGTAAAAGCTCTGCCTTTGGCGTACAACAAAGACATGCAAGAAGATAAAGAAGGTCTGTTCGACGCTTTAGATACTTGGAATGATTGTATGGAAATGGCAGCACTCTGTTTTGACGGCATTAAAGTGAACGGCGAACGTACACTTGAAGCCGCGAAACAAGGCTACGCGAACTCAACTGAATTGGCTGATTACCTAGTAGCGAAAGGGATTCCTTTCCGTGAAGCTCACCATATTGTTGGTGTGACGGTAGTGGCGGCGATTGCTAAAGGCTGTGCATTAGAAGAATTAACCATCGCAGAGATGAAAGAGTTCTCTGAGGTGATTGAGGAAGATGTGTATGACATCCTGACCATTGAATCGTGTCTTGAAAAACGTAGCGCGCTAGGCGGTGTATCTCCACAGCAAGTGGCTTACGCGGTTGACCAAGCTGAGAAACGTTTATCACAGCGTGATACGTCCATCGTCAAGGTTCGTCCTGCTCGTCTGACCGATATTGAAGCGTTGGAAGGTATGGTCGCTTACTGGGCGAACATGGGTGAAAACCTACCTCGTTCTCGTAATGAACTGGTGCGTGATATTGGCTCGTTTGCGGTCGCAGAGCATCATGGTGAGGTGACAGGTTGTGCATCACTCTATGTGTATGACTCTGGCCTAGCGGAAATCCGTTCACTGGGTGTCGAAGCTGGCTGGCAAGGTCAAGGGCAGGGTACCGCAATTGTGCAGCACTTGGTTGAGAAAGCGCGACAAATGGCCATCAAGAAGGTGTTTGTGCTGACTCGTACTCCAGAGTTCTTTATGAAGCATGATTTCTTACCAACATCGAAATCTCTGCTGCCTGAGAAGGTACTGAAAGATTGTGACCAGTGTCCTCGTCAACATGCGTGTGATGAAGTGGCATTGGAAGTGAACTTGGTAGAGCAGATAATTGCTAAGGTTAATGTTGCATAAGGCATTGATTTTATAGCTCCTAAAAAAAAGATCAAAAATCTGATCTTTTTTGGGAACAAACTAAGAAAAGCCCGGTCTATTAAAGTACCACTGCTTTTTCTTAGAATTTTCTAAGAAAGCCCTAGAATCGATTGGTTCTGGGGCTTTTTTCTATCTGCTGTTCGGGAAATGACAATAGCTCGAAAATTATGATGAATTATCGGATTGTTTAGCCCTGTCTCTAATCACTACTCTTTATCCAATAAAGACTTCCAGCTAACGTTTTTTGCCCTTTAACGGTAGCACCACAAACTTCATGACCCAATGCAACGACAGCAAGCCACTGAACGCGAAAGCGGTCATCATCAACGCGATGGCATTGATGGTTTTTGGGTCTTCTCTGAAAAACAGCCACCATACTCCCCAACTCAAAATCGACAACACCATCAGCTGATTCATGCAACGCTGGCAGCGACCGAGTTTGTTACGGATTTTTTCACTTTTATTGCAATGAATGCATGTCATCTTGGGTTTGATTCGCGTTATGCTTGTTGCCCTGATAATAACATAACACGTCACAAGATATTGGATCACGGTGACACAGAGAGAGAAAGTCGATGATTGAGCGCCAAGAAACCAAGCAACGTATGAGCCGTATTGTTAAACACAACGGTACTATCTACCTATGTGGCCAAGTTTGTGCTGATGCAACTAAAGACATCACTGAACAAACTCAAACCATGTTAGATAAAGTAGAAGCGCTACTTGAGCAAGCAGGCAGCGACAAAGAGCACATGCTGTCAGCAACGATTTACTTGAAAGACATGAAAGACTTCCAAGAAATGAACGCAGTTTGGGATGCATGGGTTCCAGAAGGCCACGCTCCAGCTCGCGCATGTGTGACAGGCGACATGGCTCGCGAAGCGCTACTTGTTGAGATCTCTGTGATTGCTGCTGAGAAGTAATTGCTTAAAGCTTTTAGTGACGCAATGGCTTCAAGAGATTCCAGATACCTCGTCCCTCGGTTCTGGAATGACGAGTTTAGTTTTGGTTTAGCTGATGCGTCACTTTGATTTGCTTCAGTTTAGACGCGTTTTGAAAAGCACCGTTATTCTGGTTAGCTTCGCCTAGACGTGTATAAAAATTGCTGTCATTCCCGAGAGCGACGAAGGAGCGTAATCGGGAATCTATAGTTTACTCGTTGCCAAAAACAAAAAGGAAAGCCAATGGCTTTCCTTTTTAGTATCTAACGTTTGTTAACTGCTAATTGACTGGCGCTAGTCTGAGATTAACAGCCCGGGCCACAATCCAGACAGTGTTTCACCATCTCTGGACCTAGGTGCAGTTTCGCATTCAGGTCACGTAGCGCTGTTCGTACACCTTCTTCGATTACTGGGTGGTAGAACGGCATGTCTAGCATTTCAGAAACCGTCATCTTGTTCTGGTGTGCCCAAGCTAACAAGTGAGCCAAGTGTTCTGCGTTTGGTCCCATCATCTCAGCACCAAGGAAGCGGCCTGTACCTTGCTCGCCGTAAACGTGCAGAATACCTTTGTTGCGTAGCATCACTCGTGAACGACCTTGGTTCTCGAAAGACACCTCACCCGTTGCGAAACAGCCACATGTGCCTAAGCGGGTAGTGATCTCTTTGTACGTTTCACCAACCATCGCGATTTGTGGGTCAGAGAATACCGCTGAGATTTTAGAGCGGCGTAGGCCTGCACGAATCTCAGGGAAGCGACCAGCGTTGTCACCTGCAATGCGTGCTTGGTCAGCTGCTTCATGTAGTAGAGGCAGTTGGTTGCTTGCATCACCCGCAATGAATACTGATGGAAGCGATGTTTGAAGCGTGTAGTGGTCAGCGATTGGCACACCACGCTCATCAAGTTCTAGAGAGGTATTTTCTAAGCCAAGCTTGTCAGTGTTAGGGCGACGACCTGTTGCTGCTAGTACGTATTCAACGACGTTAGTTTCTAATTCACCTTGTTTATTGATGAACTGGATTTCGACACGTGGCTCACCCGATTCAGTGGTAATGCGCTTCATGCTTTCGATTTTCACGTCGGCATCGAGATAGAACTCTTCATTGAAAGCTTTATCTGCATAAGCCATGATCTCTGGATCAGTTACTGGGCCAACTTGACCACCCAAACCGAACAGTTTGGTCTTCACACCTAAGCGGTGCAGTGACTGACCAAGCTCAAGACCAATAACACCAGGGCCAAATACCGCAACCGATTCTGGTAAATCATCCCAGCTGAACACGTCGTCGTTAATGATCAGGCGATCGCCAAGTTCATTCCAAACGGCAGGGTATGCAGGGCGAGAACCGGTCGCGATAACAATACGCTTAGCGGTGACAACCGTGTGGTCATCAATTTGTAGCGTGTTATCGTCTAAGAATTTTGCGTAACCAGAGATCTTGTCTTGCTCTGGGATTTCATCAACGCCTTCTAAAACAAAACCAACAAAACGGTCACGCTCAAACTTCACTCGCTCCATCACTTCACGACCGTTAATCACGATATCGCCTTGTGGGTGAACGCCAAAAGCCGGAGCTTTCTCGATTTGGTGTACGCTTTCTGCAGCTGCAATAAGCAGTTTAGATGGCATACAACCAACGCGAGCACAGGTAGTACCGTAAGGGCCGCCTTCAATCATCACGACACTGTCAGTGTGTGCTTTTGCAGCGCGGTAAGAACCTAGACCTGCCGTACCGCCCCCGATAACTGCTACATCTACATTGACTTGTTTCATAATAATTTTCTCGCAATTGCTGAATTTAGTTTGAACGAACCCCTCCAACTCTGGTGATTTTTTTGAGAGTCAGGATAACGGGTCAGTTTTGTGATTCTGTTTTATTAGGTTTAGCTTGTGACTCTGCTTTTGTTGCTAACTATAGGTTAGTAAAAGACAGGCGAGTCACCAGCTATATTCTTTTTCCCAAAACTCAGATAAGAGTGTTTGGAATAGCTAACCCACAAGAGGGTGGGTTAGCTGATACTTCTAAGCCTATATCGGCGATGAAGCGATTAGCCTAGGAAAGTTTCTAGTTCTTCACTACCACCGATGTGTTTGCCACCGATGAATACTTGAGGAACGGTAGTGCGACCAGAGATTGCACGTAGGCTTACTGTTGTTGCATCTTTACCTAGAACCACTTCTTCGTAGTTCAGACCTTTGTCGATTAGGTTCTGTTTTGCTTTCATACAGAAAGGACAGCCTGGCTTAGTGAATACTGTGATTGACTCTTGCTCTTTGTGCTCAGGAGCAAGGTAGTTAAGCATAGTATCTGCATCAGAAACCTTGAACGGGTCGCCTGGTACGTCTTCTTCGATGAACATTTTTTCTACCACGCCGTTTTTAACCAGCATGCTGTAACGCCATGAACGTTTGCCGAAGCCGATGTCGTTTTTCTCAACTAGCATACCCATGCCGTCTGTGAAATCACCGTTACCATCTGGGATGAATGTGATGTTTTCCGCTTCTTGGTCTGCTTTCCAAGCGTTCATTACGAATGTGTCGTTTACTGAAACACACAGAATGTCATCAACACCGTTTTCTTTGAATACAGAGTGTAGCTCGTTGTAACGAGGTAGGTGGCTTGACGAACATGTTGGCGTAAACGCACCTGGTAGGCTGAATACGATAACTGTCTTGTCTTTGAATAGCTCTTCAGTAGTTACGTTAACCCATGCATCACCTTGGCGAGTTGGGAATGTTACTTGAGGGATTGATTGACCTTCTTTAGATGCAAACATATTGATTTCCTTAAATAGTATTTTTAATTTTGTTCTATCAGAGCTTAACGTTTTTCTTCGCTCTGTTTCGTTTCGTTGAGCCCATTATTAGATAAATCCTTTGATAGCTCTAATCGTTTGATGTTATGGTTTTGATAGGTAAATTCTATCAAGAGCATTTTTCTTTTAAATGTTTCTATTAGAACCCTTGTTCTTATTAAAACCTGAGGTAAGAGACTGAGCATGAACATTCGTGACTTTGAATACTTGGTGGCGCTCGCAGAGCATAAACACTTCCGAAAAGCGGCAGAAGCGTGCTTTGTCAGTCAGCCGACACTAAGCGGTCAAATACGCAAACTCGAAGATGAAATTGGACTTCAGTTAACCGAGCGTAGTCCAAGGAAGGTGATATTTACAGAATCAGGGTTACAACTTGTTGAACAAGCCAAGCGTATTCTCAATGAAGTGAAAACTTTTAAAGATATGGCGAGTGGACACGGTGAAGCGATGACGGGGCCAATGCACATTGGTTTTATTCCAACCGTGGGTCCTTACATCTTGCCTAAGATTGTTCCTCATCTAAAAGAGAGCTTCCCAGATCTTGAGCTTTACCTGCATGAAGCTCAGACCCATCAGTTAGTGAGCCAACTTGAAGATGGCAAGCTTGATTGCTTAGTACTGGCTGCGGTTGATGAAACGGCGGTGTTCAAAGAGATCGATGTGTATGACGAGCCGTTAAGTGTTGCCGTTCCATGTGACCACGAGTGGGCTCAGCAAGACACTGTCGATATGCTGCAGCTAAATGGACAAACCGTACTGGCGCTAGGTGACGGTCACTGTTTAAGAGACCAAGCCTTGGGTTTCTGTTTTGCTGCGGGCGCCAAAGATGATGAGCGCTTTAAGGCGACTAGCTTAGAAACGCTGCGTAACATGGTTGCGGCGGGGGCGGGTATTACCTTGCTTCCTCAGTTATCGGTGCCGAAAGAGAAGCAGAAAGACGGTGTGTGTTACGTACCTGCGGTGAATCCAACGCCTTCACGTAGAATTGTCGTGGCTTACCGTCCGGGTTCTCCATTGAAGGGACGTTTCGAGCAATTGGCTGAGACTATCCGAACTCAACTGGAGAAGACGGCTTAGCGCTTGAATTTAGAGCCTAGTCTGGTCAGATATAGATATATAAAAAGGGTTGATATGAATTCATATCAACCCTTTTTGTTGGTTCATGTTACTAGGTTCTACAAACCCTAGTTAGAACAGTTCTTCTACTGCTTCACCTGATGAGGTTGAGTAGATGTCATCATTGAAACGTTCAGTGATGTACTCGGTTGGCTCTGTGCCTTTCTCGAAGTACTCGAACATTGATGAGCTATCGAACTTGTTGGTCAGTAAGCCAGTTTCACGGTCGATACGAACACGGACGATGTTCTCAGGAATCTCTTTACGCTCAGCAGGAACACCCGCTAACGCCGTACCCATGAAATCAACCCATGCAGGTTCTGCTGTTTTCGCGCCAGCTTCTGCACCCGTAATTTGGTTCTTACCAAGATTTGAGTTCGCTTTGGTTCTGCCTAGGTTGCGGTTGTGGTTATCAAAACCAACCCATACCGTTGCAACCATGCCAGGGCCGTAACCGCTGTACCAAGTATCTTTCGAATCGTTGGTGGTACCCGTTTTTCCGCCAATGTCACGACGCTTCAACGGCTGTGCACGCCAACCTGTACCGTTCCAACCCGTACCTGCGCTCCAATCACCGCCACCCCAGATGTTGCTGTACATCATTTCACGAACAAGGAATGCGTTCTGTTCAGAGATAACTTGAGGTGCGTATTGTACTTTGGCATCCACATCTTGCTCTGCAAACTCATCAGCCATTGGGTCTGAGGTCATTTGCTGTTGGCAATCGTCTTTACAAACCACTTTTGGTGTCGCTTCAAATTCAGTCTCACCAAATGGTGTCTCAATGCGGCTGATGTAGAAAGGTTCAACGTAGTAGCCGCCATTAGCGAATACTGAGTAACCTTGAGCTACTTTCATTGGCGTTAAGCTACCCGCACCCAGAGCAATGGTTTCAGAGCGCGGAACTTCATCAATATCAAAGCCAAATCGAGTTAGGTAGTTACGAGTATCATCTAGACCTACTTCGCGCAGTACACGTACCGCCATTACGTTTTTAGACTGAGCTAAGCCAATACGTAAACGAGTTGGACCCACGTAAGTCGGTGGCGAGTTCTTTGGTCGCCATGCGGTACCTTGGCTCTTATCCCATTGGTTAATCGGTGCATCGTTGATCAGTGAGGCTAGCGTTAAGCCTTTCTCAATCGCTGCTGAGTAGATAAAGGGTTTGATACCAGAACCCACCTGACGAATAGATTGCGTTGCACGGTTGAACTTGTTGTGGACAAAGTTAAAGCCACCGACCATCGACAATACCGCGCCGTTGTTCGGGTTCATTGCAACAAATGCTGTGTTCGCATTCGGTACTTGGCTTAGTCGCCATACAATCGGTGTTTCTGATTCTGCAGTCGCTGACTCTTCTGTCGGCTCTTCAGAGACTTCATCGCCGGTAACGGCTTCATGGCGAACCCAGATTTGTTCACCAACCGCCAGAATTTCTTTCGCTTGAGAAGGCGCTGGTCCTTGGCGGTTATCCGTTAGGAATTTACGCGCCCAGTTCATGCCTTGCCATTCGATAGTGCCTTCACCTTGGTTCTTAACCCAAATTTGAGCACTTTTCGAATCAACCGCGGTAACAACAGCAGGGACTAGGTCACCATAGGTTGGTTGAGACTTAAGGTGTTTAACGATTTGTTCTTGATCCCACGCTGATTGCGCAGTCTGCCACAATACTTTTTCAGCACCACGGTAGCCGTGACGCTCATCGTAGCCAAGTAGGTTCTTAATTGCGGCTTGGTTCGCTGCTTTTTGCAGTTTCGAATCAACGGTCGTGTAGACCTTCATGCCTGATGTATAAGCTTCTTCACCATAGCGTTCCACCATCCAAGCACGTGCAACTTCAGCAACATATGGCGCGCTCAGTTCGATCTCTGCACCGTGGTATTTCGAGATAAGCTCTTCGCTACGAGCGTCATCGAACTCTGCTTGAGTGATGTATTTCTCGTCTAACATACGACGCAATACAACGTTACGACGGTTAGTCGCGCGCTCAACAGAGTAAATAGGGTTCATTGTCGAAGGTGCTTTTGGCATACCCGCAAGGGTCGCAATTTCACTCAGCGTGAGATCAGGAAGATCTTTACCGAAGTAAACACGTGCTGCCGCGCCAAAACCATACGAACGGTGACCAAGGAAGATCTTGTTGACGTAAAGCTCCATGATCTCTTCTTTACTAAGAAGTTGCTCAATGTGGATCGCAATGAAGATCTCTTTGATCTTACGCATAATCTTTTTCTCATTAGATAAGAAGAAGTTACGCGCAAGCTGCTGAGTAATGGTACTAGCACCTTGTTTGGCTGAACCCGACATTGCAACCACGAGTGCTGCACGTGTGATACCGATTGGGTCAATACCTGGGTGTTCATAGAAACGGCTATCTTCGGTGGCAATCAGAGCCTCAACTAAGTGGCGAGGAATCTCGTCATAAGTGACTGGATTACGACGCTTTTCACCAAATTGAGAGATCAGCTTACCGTCTTGACTGAAGACTTGCATCGGCGTTTGGAGTTCTACGTCGCGCAAAGTGGCAACATCAGGCAACTCTGGTTTTACGTAAAAATAAAACCCGAAAATTGTACTGACTCCAAGAATCATGCAAATCAATGTAAATATGAATAATCGCTTTATGAACTTCACCGGATAATCCCTGATTAGTTAAGGCTGATAAGCAGCAAACCCTTGTACTCTAGGCTAAAAACTTAGCTTTCGTTTATTAACGCTTATTTAACTAATAATCACAACCCCTAGATAATCAACGAAATGCTTGGCACTTCAGGAGCTAGGTCACATGGGTTCATCATTAATTACAGGTATAGATATAAATCATCACAGCATCAAAGCCGTGGTACTAAAACCCGTGGGGGAGTTGTATGCCCTAGTGGGATACAAAGAGCTGCCGATTTCGGACGACATTTTTACAGCTAACCATACTTTGGAGTATCAGAAAACTGTTAAGAAACTTAAAGAACTTAGGAAAGGACTGCCTTTTGGCTGTCGCAACGTCGCCATTTCGGTACCTGATAACACGGTGATCAGCAAAGTACTGCAAATAGAGAGTGAGTTAGAAGACAGAGAAAAAGAGTTTTCTATCTATCAAACCTTCGCCCATCAATCTCCCTTTCCTATCGAGGAGCTGAGTTTAGATTTTGTAAAGCTGGAAGACAAACGATTTGGTAAAGGTTCGACAAGCAGTTATCAGGTATACGCCACTCGTAAAGAAGTTGTGGATAGCCGAGCGGATGCATTAACCAAGGCTGGCTTCAAACCTGTGGTGGTGGATACACAGGCGCATGGGCTACTTAATATCTGGCAATTGGCCTCGCGCCTGTATCCCGATAAGAAAAACTGGTTGCTAGTGGATGTTGGAATCGACCAAACCTCGCTAGGGGTTATCCCGCAGAATTCGGCGCCTTTCTATAAAGACATCGCCTTTGGCACTCAAGATCTTCGCAGCTCAGATGACCCGAGTGATATCGAGAGCGTGTTCGGTACTATGGAAGAGACACATCAATTCATTGTTAACCTGATTGAGAAGCTCAAGCGTCAATTGCAGCTCTATTCATCGGGAAATGCGCAGCAACCTATCTCAGGGATTTGGTTGATGGGCGAGGGCGCCAGCATCCCAATGGTAACCGAAGAGCTAGAACGCCATTTTCAGTTGAGCTGCGAGTCATTGAATCCTTTGTCTTTATTTGAGAATAAGGTCGCCAAGAGACGCCGACTGCCGATTGACTGGCAACACTTTGGTATCGCGGCGGGTATGGCGATGAGTGGGCTCAAGTGGCAGGGAGAGAAGCATGTTGCATCAAATTAACCTGCTGCCGTGGCGTGATGAGATTCGTGCTCAGCACAAGAAGCGTTTTATCCATCTGGTCATTCTTGGCGTCATCATTGCGCTTATAGGGCAATGGGCGGTTGGTCACTATTTTCACGATCAACAAGCCAAGCAGCAAGCTCGCCTCAATTACCTCAATCAGTACATTGCTGAGCTCGACCGACAAATTCAGTCGTTAAAAGTCGCAGAGCAAGAACACAAAGCCATTCTGACTCGACTTGATGTGGTTGAGTCGCTGCAGCTTGGCCGTAATAAGACCACCGACTTCATGAACTTGATGCCGGAGCTGATTCCAGAGGGTGTCTATGTCGACAAGATAAAGATGAATGGTCAGGAGATTGAAATGTCGGGCATCAGCGACAGCACTGCTCGTCTCGCCACCATGTTGGACAACCTCGAACGTTCAGATTCTTTGAAAGGGGTCGAGATGCACTCTATCGTTCATAACCGCAAGCGCTTCAATAAAGAGTTTCAGACCTTCAAGGTCTCTTTTGTGTTTAGCCCTGTGTCTTTAGAAAACACAACCGCGAGCAGAAAAGATAAGGGGGCGCATCATGGCTAACCTTCAAAATAGGATTAGTAGGCAAAACAGGATGAGCTTGCAAGATCTCGATGTTGATGAGATCACCGAATGGCCATTGTTGCCTCAGCTTCTCGTGATTCTGGTGTTGATGGTGTTAATCCAAGGTGTTGGCACTTGGCTGTATCTGCTGCCGCTCGACGAGGAACTGAAACAGATGAAGCAACAGGAGCAGACCTTAAAAACGACCTTGAGGATAAAGGCGAATAAGGTTGCAGCCTTGCCTAAGTTGCAGAGCCAGTTGGATGAGCTAACTAGTCGCTACGATTATCTATTAGAGCAGCTGCCCGTTCAAAAGGAGTTAGCGAGCATGTTGGCCTCCGTGAATGAGCTCGGCTTGGATAACTCGCTGACCTTCACACGAATCGATTGGGGGCAAAAGCAGAATAAGGAGTTTCTCTATCGATTGCCTCTCAATATAGAGCTGACAGGTGACTATCACGAGATTGGTGACTTCTCTGCTGCCATCGCCAAGCTGCCGCGTATTATTAGCTTTGATGATGTGAATTGGCAGCGAGTCAGTCAAGAAAGTAGCACGCTGCACTTTAGGGTTCGAGCTTATACCTACCAGTTTAAATCGGAGGTTAATGATGAAACCCAATAGCGCGTTTTACTCAATCGTATTGATGCTTGCGTTGTCAGGCTGCAAAGCTAATCAAGACTCACTGCAAGATTTTGTGGCGCAGGTTGAAGCCAAGGCGAGAAAAGATGTCGAGCAACTTGTCCCAGCAACTGAATTCACGGCGGCGACTTATCAGCGCCGATCTTTGCGTCCTCCCTTTGAACTGCCTAAAGAAGCCATTGTGCAAAACCAACCCTTGGTTAAGAAAGACTGTTGGCAACCCAGCGCCCGTTCTCGTAATGGCAAGTTAGAGAAGTACCCGCTGAGTAAGCTTCGTTTAAGAGGCGTGATGGGCAGTGGCTCAAGCGTGTTTGGCTTAGTGCAAACACCCAAAGGCAACGTGGTAAACGTCAAGAAAGGCCAGTTTATCGGCTTAAACAATGGCCGAGTTACTAAGGTGACGAGCCAATACGTTCAGATTAATGAAACTCTTCCAGATGGCTTAGGTTGTTGGCATAAGCGCAACGTTAGGCTGGCTCTGAAGTAAACCAATGTCACATGATGTGGATATGAGATGTAAATATGATTAAAGGAATAAGTGGATTAGTGAGCAAGGCTCTACAAGGTTTTGCTGTGTCTGTGATGTTGGTTGTTAGCGTGCTCAGCCATGCCGAGAGCTTACCTAACAAATTGGAGAATATTGATTTTAGGGTCAATAAGGATAAAGACGCCGTCATCATTATTGAGCTGGCGACCAGCACAGCAGTGGTGGATGTTCAACGAGCTCAGGAAGGGTTAAGTATCGAGCTAATCAATACTCAAGTTGATGATGACAAGCTCTACCTGCTGGATGTGAAGGATTTCGCTACCTTGGTTGAAGGCATTGAAGTCTATAAAGAGACACCAAGCACTCGGCTTCTAGCGACGATTAGCAATGACTATCAGTATGAATACAACCTAAAGGGGCGCTTTATTGAGGTGGTGATCAGCAAACCGGTGCTCGATGAAGCGACCAAAGAAAAAAGCGTTCTAGAGAAAGAGGGCAAGCTGATATCGATTAACTTCCAGGATATCCCGGTACGAAATGTCCTGCAACTGATTGCCGATTACAACGACTTCAATCTCGTGGTGTCTGATTCGGTAGCCGGAAACCTGACGTTACGCTTAGATGGCGTACCTTGGCAGCAAGTTCTCGACATTATCTTGCAAGTTAAAGGCTTGGATAAGCGTGTTGATGGCAATGTTATCTTGGTCGCGCCGAAAGCGGAGCTCGACCTTCGAGAGCAACAAGCGTTAGAGAAATCGCGCTTAGAAGAGGAGTTAGGGGAGCTTAAATCGGAAATCATCAAGATTAACTTTGCTAAAGCCACCGATATCGCTGACATGATTGGAGGTGAAGGTGCGGTCAGCATGTTGTCCGATCGTGGTTCGATTACCATTGATGAGCGCACCAACTCACTGCTCATTCGTGAATTGGAAGAAAACATTGCCGTGATCCGAGGCATCATTGAATCGTTAGACATTCCCGTGAAGCAGGTACAGATAGAGGCACGTATTGTCACGGTTACTGAGGGTAATCTTGATGAGCTTGGCGTGCGCTGGGGCGTTTCCTCAACCAACGGAAGCTTCACCGTTGGTGGCTCAATCGAAGGTAACCACCCATCAGCGATTACGCCGTATGACGACGATAGCGGCAGCAGCGTGATTGATGACTATCTCAACGTCAATTTAGGGGCAACATCGCCGAACGCCTCGAGTATTGCGTTTCAGGTGGCCAAACTGGGTTCAGATACCTTACTCGATCTTGAACTGTCGGCACTGCAACAAGAGTCAAAAGCTGAAATCATTTCTAGTCCACGCTTAATCACCACCAATAAAAAGCCGGCTTATATTGAGCAAGGTACTGAAATTCCTTACTTAGAGTCATCTTCAAGTGGCGCTACGTCGGTTGCATTTAAGAAAGCCGTGTTGAGTCTTAAGGTGACACCGCAGATCACGCCCGATAATCGTTTGGTATTGGATTTGAGCGTGACTCAAGATAGGCCAGGGCAAGTGGTAAAAACTGGAACCGGTGAAGCGGTCGCCATTGATACGCAAAGAATAGGTACGCAAGTGCTTGTTAATAATGGTGAAACTGTCGTGCTTGGCGGGATATTTCAGCACAGCGTGAGCAGTACAGTGGATAAAGTTCCTCTGTTGGGGGACCTGCCAGTTTTGGGCGCATTGTTCCGTCGCAGCTATGAAAATGTGGGTAAAAGTGAACTACTTATTTTTGTCACACCCAAAGTTGTGATTCAGTAATGAACAATTAGATTAAAAATAAAGTTGCATTAGTGGCACCTAACCTTGATAATTTCGGGTCTTATCACGAATTATCTGTGAGGAATCGGTGCCACGGGCCTTTTAATTTCAGTACTTGTACTGACCTACCTTGTGGCGATGTCATTGAATTAACGTTGTAAATTACTGCTAAAAACATGGCTGAGAAACGCAATATTTTTCTTGTTGGCCCAATGGGCGCCGGCAAAAGTACAATTGGTAGACACCTAGCTTCCCAACTTCATATGGAGTTTCTAGACTCTGACACTGTGATCGAAGAGCGCACTGGCGCAGACATCGCATGGGTTTTTGATGTTGAGGGCGAAGAAGGTTTCCGTAAGCGCGAAGAATCTGTAATCAATGATCTGACAGAAGAACAAGGTATTGTTCTTGCGACAGGTGGTGGTTCAGTGTTGAGCAAAGAAAACCGTAACCGTCTATCTGCACGAGGCATTGTTGTATACCTAGAGACAACAATTGAAAAGCAACTTGCTCGCACTAACCGCGACAAGAAACGCCCTCTACTTCAAACAGACAACCCGCGTGATGTGCTAGAAGATCTAGCTGTATCTCGCAACGCACTATACGAAGAAGTGGCGGACTACACAGTTCGTACTGACGACCAAAGTGCAAAAGTGGTAGCCAACCAGATCGTAAAAATGCTAGAAGAACGTTAAGTTCATTTTTTCGGAGAGCAAACCCATGGAACGGATTACGGTCAATCTAGCTGAGCGTAGCTACCCTATCTCTATTGGCGCCGGGTTATTTGAAGACCCGGCGTACCTTTCTTTTTTATCAGGTAAGCAGAAAGTTGTTGTTATCAGTAATGTGACAGTAGCGCCTCTTTATGCTGATAAAATTTTATCGCTATTGGATCAAGTCGGCTGTCAGACATCTCTTCTCGAACTGCCAGACGGTGAACAGTACAAAACCCTTGAAACGTTCAATTCAGTGATGAGCTACATGCTTGAAGGAAATTACAGCCGCGATGTGGTGGTGATTGCTTTAGGAGGTGGTGTTATCGGTGACTTGGTCGGTTTTGCTGCCTCTTGTTACCAGCGCGGTATTGATTTCATTCAAATCCCGACGACCCTTCTTTCTCAAGTGGACTCTTCTGTTGGTGGTAAAACCGCAGTAAACCATCCTCTTGGTAAGAATATGATCGGCGCTTTTTACCAACCGAAATCTGTGATCATCGATACCAACTGTTTATCAACGCTTCCAGAGCGTGAGTTTGCAGCGGGCATTGCTGAGGTGATCAAATACGGCATCATTTACGATGAAGCCTTCTTTGATTGGTTGGAGCAGAATCTAGAGAAACTTTATCAACTTGATGAAGAAGCACTGATTACCGCGATTGCTCGTTGTTGTGCAATTAAGGCTGAAGTGGTGGCTCTAGATGAAAAAGAGTCAGGAATCAGAGCGTTATTGAACCTAGGTCATACATTTGGTCATGCGATTGAAGCAGAACTAGGCTATGGTAATTGGCTACATGGTGAAGCTGTGTCGTCAGGCACTGTAATGGCAGCTAAAACAGCTCAATTACAGGGACTGATCTCTCAGCAGCAACTTGAGCGAATTATTTCTATACTCAAGAATGCGAAACTACCAATCCATACGCCAGAAAGCATGTCTTTTGAAGACTTTATGAAGCACATGATGCGCGATAAAAAAGTGCTGTCTGGTCAGTTGCGTTTGGTATTACCAACAAGTATTGGTACTGCTGAAGTGGTTGCTGATGTGCCTCAAGACATCATTAAACAAGCGATCGATTTCTGCCGTACTCTTTAAATTTGGTTGTGAGGTTGCCTAGCTAAACTCTAGGCAACTGAAGCGTTTTACTGATCGATCTTATCAGTAGGGATCCCCAATGAGTTTGGCTCATGAATTAAGAGTATTAGAGTTAGAATCTCAAGTTGAGCTGCTAGAGCGCTTACAGCTTTTGACTAACTTTGGTTCAAACCTTGTGACGGTGGCGGGCAAAGCTGGCTCTGGCCGATCTTGGTTGGCTCAGCGTTATCTTGAAGCATGGTCGACAGAAAAAAATCAGTGTTTACTGCTTTGTCATCCAAGCCAAGACGATCAACAACGCCGTGCGCTCATTCTTAGCCAAATTGTTTCTGATCCCCTGTTTAATCAACATGATTCTTTATCGGATAGCCTAACAAGGTTACTGGATGGAGAACCGTGTAATGTGGTTATCGTCGTTGATGATGCCCAACGACTTTCTGAGCTATTGGTATCCGAATTATGGATGTTGGTACTGGAAGCTCAATCAAACCCTCAATGGACGATCAATATCGTTCTCTTCTCGGAACCTGGCCACTTAGATACGTTATTAACGCGTTTGAGCTACGGTCAACAACACAAACCTATCGATCTTGAGATCGATGACCTTTCGCAACCAGAAGCTGAACATTTCTTTGAATCACTGGTGATTCGATATGTTGATGATGAGTCTGAAACTTGCGTGCGACGTGCGTTTAATAAAGCGCAACCTCTGCCCGGTGAGTTAATGGCTTTAGGAGAATTGAAAGTGGAAAAAAGGATTATTATTCGCTCAATTATTGGCTCACCCATCAATATCGCGATTGTGGTGGCCTTGCTGTTGATTTTAATTGGTGGTGGTTATTGGTGGATGTTCAGTCAACCAACCCCTGACGATAAAGCGCAATCTCTTATCGCTCCGATTGAACAGACAGCTATCCCAACTTTTGAAGTGGAAAGTGGTACCGAGCAAGCTGGAATCGACGGAATGGACGATTCTGAAGCCGAAGCTGACATGAGTTATCAAGGTGCTGATGACGACAGCTCATCTTTGCCACCTACTGTCGTTGAAGATACCGCGAGTGTTGGAGAAGTCGAACAAGATCAGCAGCGTGTCGTAATCACCTCTGATGTGGTTGATGCCTTGCTTGATGATAAACCTGAAAGTGCCGATACCAGTGCGATTGATGCTGCTGTTGAAGAAAACACAGGTGCCGCGGTGAGTTCGCAATCAGATGCAGACAAAGTGGAGTCACAGCCTTCAGCCGATGAAGCAACAGACCTAACACAGTCCACGCCACCGACTAAGAAAATTACATTCTCATTTTCTCGCGAAGAGTTACAAGCTATCTCTCCGCGAGCTTATACTTTGCAGTTGAGTGCGATGACCTCATTGGACGACGTACAGTCTTTCATTGAAGAGTATGACCTTGAGAACAAGGTTCGTATTTACCCAACACTTCGCAACGACACCAAGTGGTTTATTATCACTTATCAAGATTACCCAACGATTCAAGTGGCGAGAGACGCGGTAAGTGCGTTATCAAAACCCCTTCAACAGTTGGAACCTTGGGCAAAATCGATGAATCAAGTACATCGAGAGATAGAACGTGCGAAATAACCCTGAGCTTAGCCTCAAAATATGTTACATTCCGCAGCCTTATTTTTGAGTTGATAGATAGAGCAGTAAATGAAAAAGCAGCGTGCCTTTCTAAAATGGGCTGGTGGTAAATATGGCCTAGTTGAAGACATCCAACGTCACCTGCCACCTGCTCGTAAATTGGTAGAACCGTTTGTCGGTGCCGGCTCAGTATTTCTGAATACTGACTTTGAACAGTACCTGCTTGCAGATATCAATCCCGATCTTATCAACCTGTACAACCTGCTTAAAACCGATCCTGAAACTTATATCACGGAAGCGAAGCGCTGGTTCTGTCCTGAGAACAACCGTAAAGAAGCCTTCTTAGATATTCGCGCTGAGTTCAATGGTACAGATAACGTCATGTATCGTTCATTGGCTTTCTTGTATATGAACCGATTTGGCTTCAATGGCCTATGTCGTTACAACAAGAAGGGCGGTTTTAACGTTCCATTTGGTTCTTATAAAAAACCTTACTTCCCAGAAGCTGAGCTGGAATTTTTTGCCGAGAAAGCGAAAAAAGCCACTTTCGTCTGTGAGGGATACCATGAAACCTTTAGCCGCGCGCGCAAAGGCTGTGTGGTTTACTGCGATCCTCCATACGCACCACTGTCGAACACGGCAAACTTTACCTCTTACGCAGGTAATGGCTTTAGCTTAGATGACCAAGCTGCACTGGCGGATGTTGCTGAAAAAGCAGCGATGGAACGAGGCATCCCTGTCTTGATCTCAAACCATGACACCACCTTAACGCGCCGTTTATACCATGGTGCAGAACTGAACGTGGTCAAGGTTAAGCGCACCATTAGCCGTAATGGCGCAGGGCGCAATAAAGTCGATGAGTTACTGGCACTTTTTCATAAAGAGAAAAACCAGCAACACGCTTCAGAAGAATTGTAGCGGCCAACATAACCCTCGAACTCATTAAATTGAGTGACCAACGGGTACTTTCATAAACTAATCTTTCGAACTGCTAGGATCTGCTTAGTTGCTTAGGTAGAATTGCACACCAAATAGTCTTGGAATTGAGTCTTGTATTTGTATATGAGATGTCACAAGGCGGTGATATTCGCAATTTACTCACTCTTAAGAGGTTTGGTATGAAAGATTTTCTAATCGCTCCATCGATTTTGTCTGCAGATTTTGCTCGTCTTGGTGAAGACGTAGAAAAAGTACTCGCAGCTGGTGCTGATGTTGTGCACTTCGATGTGATGGACAACCACTACGTACCTAACCTGACTTTTGGCGCGCCTATCTGTAAAGCGCTGCGCGACTACGGTATTACGGCTCCTATCGATGTTCACCTTATGGTTAAGCCAGTAGACAGCATCGTGCCTGAGTTTGCTAAAGCCGGCGCATCAATGATTACCTTCCACGTTGAAGCTTCAGAGCACATCGATCGCACTCTACAGCTAATCAAAGAGCACGGCTGTAAAGCGGGTGTGGTTCTTAACCCTGCAACGCCGCTTTCTTGCTTAGATTACATCCTAGACAAAGTAGACATGATTCTACTGATGTCTGTGAACCCAGGCTTCGGCGGTCAATCTTTCATTCCTCACACGCTAGATAAACTACGTGCTGTTCGTAAGCTGATTGATGAGTCAGGCCGTGACATTCGCCTTGAGATTGATGGCGGCGTGAAGGTTGATAACATCCGTGAAATCGCAGAAGCGGGCGCAGATATGTTCGTTGCGGGTTCAGCTATCTTCAATCAACCGGATTACAAAGAAGTGATTGATGAGATGCGTGCAGAGCTTGCAAAAGTAAACGCATAATCGTAAAACTACAGATAGATTGAATATTAAGGGGCTAATTTGCCCCTTTTTTACGTCTTATCGCTCAACTCATAAGACGAATATAATAAATAGGAAAGTAAGATGTCATTAAGCTCAATAAAACTGATCGCCTTTGATTTGGATGGAACCTTGTTAGACAGCGTGCCTGATTTGGCCGTTGCTGCTGACCAAGCTTGTCAGGAGTTGGGCTTCCCTTCAGTGAGCGAAGAACAAGTTCGCGACTACGTAGGTAATGGTGCTGATGTTCTTATCGGACGTTCACTCAGCCGCAACCTGACGGTTGACCCAAGCCTTGAGCCAGAGCTCCTGAAAAAAGCGCGCATCCTGTTTGATGATTTCTATGAGCAGGGCGGTCACAAGCTAAGTCACCTTTACCCATCGGTTAAAGAGACGCTGGCTGAGCTGGATAAAGCCGGCTTCACTATGGCGCTGGTTACCAACAAGCCATCGAAGTTTGTACCAGACGTACTGGCGCAACACGGTATTGATAAGTACTTTGTTGATGTGTTGGGTGGCGACTCTTTCCCAGAGAAAAAACCGAACCCAGTCGCTCTGAACTGGTTGCTAGAAAAGCACAATGTAAAAGCGGAAGAGATGTTGATGGTTGGCGATTCAAGCAACGACATTAAAGCGGCTAAGAATGCAGGTTGTCACTCGTTTGGTCTGACTTACGGTTATAACCACGGCGAGCCGATTTCAGCATCAAACCCTGACTATGTCGCGGATAACGTCGCGCAATTACTAGATGTCGTTCTAGTTTCAGCATAAAGCGGACAAAAGTTAGCTAACCTACTAGCAAAATACTTATCAATGAGTACACTGGATGAGCCGTACAGAAGAGCTGTGCGGCTTTTCTATATTTAAGTTAAGAAGCTAAGCGTTCAATAAACTTAGCGAATAAGCAAAGGAATTAAAACCATGAGCAAGCCCATCGTATTGAGTGGTGTTCAACCATCTGGTGAACTAAGTATCGGTAACTACTTGGGTGCTCTACGTCAATGGCAACAGATGCAAGATGATTACGATTGCCAATACTGTGTTGTAGACCTTCACGCAATTACGGTTCGCCAAGATCCGAAAGCACTGCATGAAGCGACTCTAGACGCACTAGCAATCTGTCTTGCTGTCGGTGTTGATCCAAAGAAGAGCACGCTATTTGTTCAGTCACACGTACCAGAGCATGCTCAACTTGGTTGGCTTCTTAACTGTTACACACAAATGGGTGAACTGAGCCGTATGACTCAGTTTAAAGATAAGTCTGCACGTCACTCAAACGACGTAAACGTAGGCCTATACGACTACCCAGTGTTGATGGCTGCAGACATCCTGCTTTACGGTGCTCACCAAGTACCTGTAGGTAGCGACCAGAAACAACACCTAGAGCTAGCGCGTGATATCGCAACTCGCTTCAATAACATCTACGGTCCTGAAACGCCAATCTTCCAAGTACCAGAACCTTACATTCCAACAGTGAATGCACGTGTAATGAGCCTGCAAGACGCGACGAAGAAGATGTCTAAGTCGGACGACAACCGTAAGAACGTGATTACTCTGCTAGAAGAGCCTAAGTCGATCATCAAGAAGATCAACAAAGCGCAAACCGATGCAGAAACACCACCACGCATTGCTCACGATTGGGAAAACAAAGCGGGTATCTCTAACCTAATGGGTCTGTACTCTGCAGCGACGGGTAAAACGTTCGAAGAGATCGAAGCGCAGTACCAAGGCGTTGAAATGTACGGTCCGTTCAAGAAAGACGTAGGCGCAGCATTGGTTGAGATGCTTGAGCCGATTCAAGCTGAATATCACCGTATCCGTGCTGACCGTGCCTACATGGACGCAGTAATGAAAGCCGGTGCTGAAAAAGCCTCTGAACGTGCTGCAGTGACACTGAAAAAAGCATACGAAGCAGTAGGTTTTGTTACTCGCCCATAGGGTGAACTAACACAACTCGCTTGAGAATTTGAGCCCAAAGTAGCTGTTGTTTACTTTGGGCTTTTTCATGCCCATTCCATTTGTCTTCCTCGAAACCCCCTTGTTTGAATTGATAATTTACCCAGTATTTAGCTAGCATATCCATCGCTGTAATGCTGTGCAGATGATCTTATTTGGTACCCTCAAGCTTTATAAAATTACACTCGTTTCTATATATGTTGGAAATATATAACGTGCCAAACAATTGATGATTCCAAAGTGATAAGTTCCTCATTTTCTTGCCAACTGACTTATTCCTTTCATAAATAAACCTGATAGTTACCACAAAATACATGACTGCCCATAGATGGCAGTGACTATAACTCGATGAACTCAGGTGAAACGGATGGCTCTTTTACACAAACCTTCATTGCTAGCAGTGGCAATTGGTAGCTTGTTAACTACAAGCGCACACGCTGATTTGTTTATTTCACAATATGTGGAAGGCGGCAGCTATAACAAAGCGGTTGAGATTGCCAATAGTGGCGATAGCAGCATTAGTTTAGATGGTTACTCATTGGCGAAATCTGCCAATGGCAACGGATCATGGGGTGCCACTTTACCTTTAGATGGACACGTTTTAGCACCCGGTGAAGTACTCGTGGTCGCACATTCTAGTGCGAGTGATGAGATTAAAGCTCAAGCTGACATCATTAATGCCTCTATCGCCAATCATAATGGTGACGACCCGCTGGCTATCTTGAATTCAGACGGCTCGGTACATGATGTTGTTGGTTTGATGGGCGATGTGGACTGGGGCAAAGATGTTACTTTGGTTCGTGCGACACAAACACCTTCTGCGACGTTTGATGCTTCACAATGGGTATCGCTACCAAAAGACAGCATTGAAGGCCTAGGTTCACTAGACAGCGTTGAACTGCCAGAAGCGTTCACTTGTACACAAGATGGCTCTGACCCAGTATTCACCACCATTCAAGAAATCCAAGGTGAGGGCGCTACATCGCCATTCATCGATGGCTACCCATACATCACCGACGATGAATATTTCGTAAAAGGTGTGGTAAGTGCGGTAACAACAGGCCTAACCAAAGGCTTCTACCTGCAAGCACTTGAGGATGATTTCAACTCAAGCACTTCTGAGGGTCTATTTATTCATACCAACCAGTCGAGCTCAGAGCTAGTAGCCGGTGATGTAGTGTGTGTGAAAGGCAAGGTTCAAGAATACTACAGCCACACTCAGCTGAAAGTAGAAAACAACCAATGGCTAAAACAGGGCGAGCAGCAGGCACCTGAAGCTACGGCGATTGAAGTGCTAGACAGTGACGAGAACTTCGCTGCAACGCTTGAACGCTACGAAGGCATGTTGGTGAAAACAACCGAAGCGCTTGATATGCGTGTGACGCGTGCCTTTGGTTATGACTACGCAGGTCGTCGTAACAACATGGTACTGGCGCATGAGCGTATTAACATGCAGCCGAACCAGCTTTTCGCCGCGGGATCTGACGAAGCGAAGCAGCAAACTGAAGACAACGCAGACCGCCGTCTTTTCGTTGAAACCGATCAAAAAGCGGCTGATGGACAAGTCCCTTTCTACCCAGATTTTGGCCGCACTGATATCGACCAAGATGGTTCAACAGAAGATTACATCCGCATTGATGACACCATTGTTGGCCTAGAAGGCGTGCTGACTTACAGCTACGGTGAGTACCGTTTAATTGCGACTAACCAGATCTCGGCTGAAAACTATGTGCGTAACGATCCGCGTACCGACAAACCAGACATGGATGAAGGCGACCTACGTATTGCGACCTTCAACGTATTGAACTACTTCAACTCTCCATTTGGTGGCGACGCGAATCAGCACGGCAATAACCGTGGCGCGAACACCATCACTGAGTTTGAGATGCAGCAAGAGAAGATTGTGAACGCGATTCTTCGCTTAGATGCAGACATCATTGGCTTGATGGAAATTGAGAACAATGGCTTTGGTGAAGGCTCTGCCATTCAGCAACTTGTAAACCAACTGAATGATCGCATTGAGCGTAAGAAAGACCGTTATACCTTTGTGGCTGTCGACTCGAACGAAGACGGCGTAACCGACGAGATGGACTCTATTGGTACTGACGTTATCACAACGGGTGTTATCTACCGTAAGAAGGTGGTTAAGCTTAAAGACAGCCGTGTTATCGCGATGCCAAGCCAACAAGCACCAGAGGTGTTAGACGATTCAGGCAAGGTGATTGAAGACGGTAAGAACTACCAACGTGACTCATTGGCGCCAACCTTTAAAGTTAAAGGCACCAAAGAGAAACTCACCGTAGCGATCAACCACTTTAAATCGAAAGGCTCTAAGTGTTGGGAAGATGCTGCTCCGATTGAGCAGGGCGGCCAAGGCGGCGTTGATGCCGATAAGCAAGGTTCATGTGAGAACTTCCGTGTTGCTGCGGCGGTTGCATTAGGTGAAGCGCTCGATGGCATCAAAGGTCACAAAGTGATCCTGGGTGATATGAACTCGTACGGCATGGAAGATCCAATGCTGGTGCTAACCGATTACTCGGAAGAGAAATACGGCAAGCAGATCAAAGCAGCTCGTAATACCTACATTGATGGTGTTGAGCAGTTTGGTGATAGCGGTGCGGTGATTACGAAGAACTACGGTTATATCAATGCTGTGGCTCAAAAGCACCCAGACAGCTGGAGCTACTCATACAATGATGAAGTTGGCGCTCTAGACCACCTGCTGATCAGCGAAAGCCTGAAAGATAGGGTTGTCGATGCTACCGATTGGCACATCAATGGTGGTGAGTCGACGTTGTTTGACTACAACGAAGAGTACAAAGGTGACCTACCTAAGTACCAAGATCACTTCCGTTCATCGGATCATGATCCTGCCGTTCTTGAGCTAAGAGTAGGCGGTTCATTTGGCTTCGGTGCTCTTATGTCACTATTTGGTTTAGCAATGTGGCGTCGTCGTAAGTAGCTCAATCACAAATAGATTGGCTTGCCATACAAGTAAGCCAATTCAGATAACTTAACGCTATCTGTAAACAATTAAGGTCAACTTAGGTTGGCCTTAATTATTGGCGAAATGCAGTTTCCACTTGCCTTTCGCTATGGGTATTGCACAATACCGCCCCTATATCTCCCAATCCTTTAGTATTTAGCAAACGATTTCGACCCATGTTACTTATCATCGATAACTACGACTCTTTTACCTATAACTTGTATCAGTATTTCTGTGAGTTAGGGGTAACTGTAAAAGTTGTTCGCAACGATGAGATTGATATTGCGGGCATCGAAGC
Source organism: Vibrio sp. 10N.261.52.C11 (assembly GCF_041471405.1). NCBI lineage: Bacteria > Pseudomonadati > Pseudomonadota > Gammaproteobacteria > Vibrionales > Vibrionaceae > Vibrio > Vibrio sp. 10N.261.52.C11. The sequence goes on along the minus strand of NZ_JBFROI010000005.1, from coordinate 24,322 downwards.
GCTAAATCCTAGCCATCTTGTTATCTCGCCTGGCCCATGTACGCCCGATGATGCGGGAATTTCGCTGCAGGTGATTGAACACTTCGTTGGTAAGCTGCCGATCTTAGGTGTGTGTCTTGGTCATCAAGCCATTGCTCAAGTCTTTGGTGGTGAAGTGGTGAGAGCCAGACAAGTGATGCACGGTAAAACCTCGCCTATTCGTCATAACGGGAAGAGTGTTTTTCAAGGTCTCAATAACCCTCTGACTGTGACTCGTTACCACTCTTTAGTGGTGAAAAACGGCACATTACCAGACTGTTTTGAGCTGACGTCTTGGACGGAATTTGAAGATGGTAGCATGGATGAGATCATGGGTTATCAACACAAAACCTTGCCGATTGATGCCGTCCAATTTCACCCTGAATCGATTAAAACAGAGCAAGGACACCAGCTTCTCGCTAACTTCCTAGCACGCTGAGTGTTTAAATTTGACTCTTTCTCCGTCTAAATAAGCCAGTTTAACGTATTCCATTACCCGTTAAGCGTTTAAATTCGGGCGCTACGCGTCTTCATCCCTCTGACGCCGATCACTTTTTATAACATTTCTCCCTCGTCAGGCTAAGTTTTTAGCCTATGCAAAATTATTCGCGTTATTTCGTCTCGAACCCAATATACCGCAATGCCAGTAAGGCTTTGCTGTTGCTGGTTATACGTTTAGGTAAAAAAAGCTTCATAAAACAGATTAATTGATGCATAAATAGTCATAGGTAGTGACGTTTAGCTGGTTGTAAGGGATGGCTAAAGAATAATCTACTATTGAAAAGGTTAATTAAATGTAAATATAATGCTGCAGCGGGATTATGGCGAGACAAAATATCTTTGTCTCACTTATGAACCATTACGCTTATTTGCGAAGCTTGCGGTATCGAGAAGGAATGTACGATGACAGTGGAAAATAAAGTAGAACGTAGTCTGTTTAATGAGGTGATGGTGCCTTGTTATAACCCAATGGAAATGATCCCAGTAAAAGGGGAAGGCGCACGCGTTTGGGACCAACAAGGCCGAGAGTATATCGACTTTGCTGGTGGTATCGCTGTGAGCTGTTTGGGTCACTGTCACCCAGCAATGGTTAATGCTGTTACCGAGCAAGCAAACAAGATTTGGCACCTAAGTAATGTAATGACTAACGAACCTGCACTGCGTCTAGCGAAGAAGCTAACTGACGTATGTTTTGCAGAAAAAGTATTCTTTGCGAACTCTGGTGCAGAAGCGAACGAAGCAGCACTTAAGCTAGCTCGTCGTTGGGCTGCGGATGTTCACGGTCCTGAGAAATCTGAAATCATTGCATTCAAACAAGGTTTCCACGGTCGTACTTTCTTTACTGTAACCGTTGGTGGTCAAGAAGCTTACTCAGATGGCTTCGGTCCAAAACCTGGCGATGTAACTCACCTACCTTACAACGATATTGCCGCTCTAGAAGCGCATATCTCTGATCGCACTTGTGCCATCATGATGGAACCTCTGCAAGGCGAGGGCGGTATCATCTCTCCAACGGCTGAGTTCGTGAATACGGTTCGTGAACTGTGTGACAAGCACAATGCATTGTTGATTTTTGATGAAGTACAAACAGGTAATGGTCGTACTGGTAACTTCTATGCTTACCAAGGTCTGGGCGTGACACCAGACATTCTAAGCACAGCGAAGTCTCTAGGTGGCGGTTTCCCTATCGGCGCAATGCTGACGACGTCTGAACTGGCTACACACCTTAAGGTTGGTACGCACGGTTCTACATACGGTGGTAACCCACTGGCGTGTGCGGTAGCTGAAGCAGTGGTTGACGTAGTTAGCCAACCTGAGACTCTAGAAGGCGTAAAAGAGCGTGAAGCGCTATTCCGTGATGGTCTAACTAAGATTAACGACAAATACCAAATTTTCAGTGAGATTCGTGGTAAAGGCCTATTGTTAGGTGCTGCACTGAATGACGAATGGCAAGGGCGTGCGCGTGACGTATTAGTAGCAGCAGGCGAGCAAGGCCTAATGGTACTGGTTGCGGGTGCAAACGTGGTTCGTTTTACTCCATCACTGGTTATCACTAAACAAGAAATTGAAGAAGGTTTATCAAAACTAGACAAAGCAATCGCTACGCTAGTTTAGCCTGAGCGGCGTCATAGGAATGATCGCCAATAGAGCGATCCCATGACGTTCTGCTAAAGGCCCAAGCTTCTGGTTTTGGGCCTATTTTGCATCTGGAGGGAATATTGATGCTAGTTGTTCGCCCAATAAAACTGTCTGATTACGATGCGCTGCACACCTGTGCAGTTGAATCAGGTCATGGATTCACATCTCTTCCGGTTAACGAAGAATTGTTAACTAACCGAATTACCCATTCTGAATACAGCTTTGCGAAAGCAGACGTGACCGAACCCGGTGATGAAGGCTATCTAATGGTGGGTTTCGACGCTGAAACTGGCGAAGTTGCTGGTACAACGGGTATCGAAGCTTCCATTGGCTGGGATGTGCCTTTTTACTCGTACCACATCAGTAAAGTGGTTCACTCTTCACAGCGCCTTAAAGTGAATAACGTGGTTAAGCTGTTGACGTTTGGTAATAACTACACAGGCTGCAGCGAAATTTGTACGCTGTTCTTACGTCCTGATTACCGCAAAGGCTTAAACGGTCGACTGATGTCTAAGTGTCGTTTCCTACTGATGGCTGAGCACCCAGAGCGTTTCTCAAAAACGATCTTTGCTGAGATGCGTGGTGTATCAGATGCGGAAGGCAATTCTCCTTTCTGGCAATGGCTGCAAGAACATTTCTTCTCGATTGACTTCACGCTTGCCGATTACCTAACCGGTATTGGTAAGAAAGGCTTCATTGCTGACCTAATGCCTAAGCTACCTATCTACGTGAACCTACTGAGCAAAGAAGCTCAAGCGGTGATCGGAGAGGTACATGACAATACGCGCCCTGCACTTAAGTTGCTGGAACGTGAAGGTTTCACCAACCGTGGTTATGTCGACATCTTTGATGCAGGCCCAACGGTTGAGTGTGATCTAAGAAACATCGAATCTGTGCGTCACTCAATTCGAGCACAGGTTCAAATTGCAGAGCACTCTAGCTCTAAAGACTTCCTAATTGGTAATACCTCGTTTGAGAACTTCCGCGCAGTAGCCGCGAAAGGTGCGTATGACCAAGCAAGCGACACAGTGATTTTATCATCTGAAGTAGCAAGCGCTCTTGAAGTAAAAGAAGGCGAATTCGTTCGTATGTTGGCTCAATAAGAGCGGCGATTATCTGTCGAAGATTTTAAGGATAGAAGTATGACTCAGTGGATAGCAGGACAGTGGGTGGCAGGTCAAGGTGACGCCATGACATCAGTAAGCCCATACAACAATGAAGTAGTGTGGCAGGGTGATAGCGCGACACCAGCACAGGTTGAATCTGCAGTAGCAGCGGCGCGTGACGCTTTCTTGGTTTGGAAAAAATTGAGCTTTGCAGAGCGTGAAGCGATCGTGTTGAACTTTGCTGAGAAAGTAAAAGAGAACAGCGAAGAAATTGCACAGATTATTGCAAAAGAGACGGGTAAACCGATTTGGGAAACTCGCACTGAAGCGGGTGCGATGGCGGGTAAAATCGCTATCTCTATTCGCGCTTACCACGAACGTACGGGTGAAGCTTCACGTGAAGCCGCAGGCAACCAAATCGTATTGCGTCATCGCCCATTAGGCGTAATGGCAGTATTTGGTCCTTATAACTTCCCTGGTCACCTACCTAACGGTCATATTGTTCCGGCACTGCTATCGGGTAATACCGTGGTATTTAAGCCGTCAGAGCAGACACCTTGGACGGGTGAGTTTGCGATGAAACTGTGGCAAGAAGCAGGCCTTCCTGCTGGCGTGATTAATCTAGTGCAAGGCGCTAAAGAAACCGGTATCGCACTGGCTGATGCTAAAGGTCTTGATGGCGTGCTATTCACGGGCAGTGCTAATACTGGTCATATCCTTCACCGTCAATTCGCAGGTCAACCGGGCAAGATGTTGGCGCTAGAGATGGGCGGCAACAACCCTATGGTGATCACTGACCAATTTGGTGATGCTGACGCGACGGTTTATACCATTATCCAGTCGGCCTTCATCAGTGCGGGCCAACGTTGTACATGTGCACGTCGCTTGTATGTGCCTGTTGGCGAGAAGGGCGATCTGCTACTCGATAAACTGGTCGCAGCTACGCAAAAGATTCGTGTCGATCAGCCTTTCGCGGAACCAGCTCCTTTCATGGGCCCTCAGATCTCTGAAGCTGCGGCTAAGTTCATTCTGGACGCGCAAGCTAATCTGCAATCGTTAGGCGGTGTCAGCCTAGTAGAAGCAAAAGCGGGTCAAGCGGCGTTTGTTTCTCCGGGCATTATCGATGCAACTAACATTGCCGAACTGCCAGATGAAGAGTACTTCGGTCCATTACTGCAAGTGGTTCGTTACCAGTCACTAGAGCAAGCGGTTGAACTGGCTAATGACACACGTTTTGGTTTGTCTGCAGGCTTAGTTTCAACAGACGATTCAGAGTGGGAATACTTCGTTGACCATATCCGTGCGGGTATTGTTAACCGTAACCGCCAGCTAACAGGCGCAAGTGGTGATGCACCATTTGGTGGCCCGGGGGCTTCGGGCAATCTACGCCCAAGTGCTTACTACGCCGCGGACTACTGTGCTTACCCTATGGCTTCAATGGAAGGTGGTGAAACTCAACTTCCAGCAACGTTTAGCCCGGGTATTGAGCTTTAATTTCTGAACTACAGGTTTATGAACCATAGATTTATGAAGCACAGGTTTATGGACCGTGGTTTTATAAGCTTAATGCTTTTTTGACTTAGGCTTATAAGGTACTAGGCTCATTCGTTAACTTTGAAATAAGGAAGTGGTGTTATCGCTTCCTTTTTCCATCACGTCCGACACCTAGATTGGGCGGTAGATAATAATAGAACAAGTATGTCACAGGCTGATGGCTGCTGACTCTGTGTCCAGCCTCTCCCTCTCTAATCCAAATTACTAGCTTGCTAGAACCTCTGACAAGGAGTCACCATGACGCCCGATCTACTCTTTAAATCACTTTGGGACGATTACATTCACAGGCTTTGTCCATCGGCTGAGAAAGTACATCACTTGCTGAAAGAAGACGAAGCTCTGATTAATGATCACATTGCACTGCGTACTTTCAATGTTGCTCCGCTAGGTATTGAAACATTGGCTAAGCCTTTCCTTGAGCTAGGTTATAAAGCGTGTGGCGATTACTTGTTTGAGAGTAAGAAGCTAGTCGCGAAGCATTACGAGCACCCAGATCCAAATCAACCTAAAGTGTTCATTAGTGAGTTGAAGGTCGAAGAGTGTTCAAGTGACTTACAACAGATCGTTGCTAAATTGGTTGAGCAAGTGGACTCAAGTAAGCTTCAAGGTCATGAGTTCTTGTTTGGTGGTCGTCTTTGGGATTTGAGCTTCGCTGACTTCCAAGTACTAGCGAAAGAGAGCGAATACGCGTCTTGGCTCGCGGCTCATGGATATGGTGCAAACCACTTTACGGTGAGTGTGAACCAGCTAAATGAATTTGATGAAGTGCAGGCGGTGAATGACTACCTGAGCGAGTCAGGCTTCACGATCAATGCATCTGGCGGTCAGGTTAAAGGCTCTCCAGAGGTCTTATTAGAGCAATCATCAACAATGGCAGATAAAGTCCCAGTTTCATTTGTTGAGGGCAATGAGATGATTCCTGGAGGCTTCTATGAGTTCGCTAAGCGTTATGCGATGGCTAATGGTGAGCTTTATACCGGTTTTGTGGCAGCATCGGCTGACAAGATCTTCGAAAGCACTAACGGTTAAAGAAAGATACGAGTACGGACTTTACCCTAAAGATGCAGATAGGCTTCGCTTCGAGAGTGTTTACGCTTCGAAGCTGTAGGTGTTTCATTCGTATTTTCTTTGTAGATCTTTAGAAAACAAAAAAGCCACCAAATTTGCATTTGGTGGCTTTCAAATTTTAGGCTCAGTTAATCGAGATTAACGAGTGCCATATACCACGATAGTTTTACCGTGTGCAGAAATTAGGTTCTGCTCTTCTAGCATCTTCAAGATACGACCAACTGTTTCACGAGAACAACCAACAATCTGGCCAATCTCTTGGCGAGTGATCTTGATTTGCATGCCGTCAGGGTGAGTCATTGCATCTGGTTGTTTTGCTAGGTTTAGTAGCGTTTGTGCGATACGACCAGTTACGTCAAGGAACGCTAAGTCACCAACTTTTTGGCTAGTTACTTGTAGACGGTTTGCCATTTGCGCTGATAGACGCATTAGGATGTCTGGGTTCACTTGGATAAGTTGACGGAATTTCTTGAAAGAAATTTCAGCTACTTCACAAGGAGATTTTGCACGAACCCAAGCTGTACGCTCTTGGTCTTCTTCGAATAAGCCTAGCTCACCGATGAAGTCGCCTTGGTTTAGGTAAGAAAGAATCATTTCCTTACCTTCTTCGTCTTTGATAAGAACTGCCACAGAACCTTTAACAATGTAGTACAAGGTTTCTGCCTTTTCACCAGCATGAATCAAAGTACTTTTTGATGGGTACTTATGAATATGACAGTGTGAAAGGAACCACTCTAATGTTGGATCGGTTTGAGGTTTACCTAGAACCATAATATCTCACTTCCTCTGCAGGGTATGCTTGCCGCTTTCCGTATTTTAGCTAAGCCTGGATTGACTTGTAGGATAAGAGCACTCGTTGAGCGCTGCAAGCTATCTTGTGTTTCGTTTAAGAATAGTATCCTTTTTCAGGTACTATTTCTTGATTTTAATCGTGACCAAGCTACGATTTTTTACGCAAAATTGTGCACATGATCACGGTATGAAAAGTAATCAACCAGAATGGTGCTCTGTTAACCAATTTTTCCGGTTTCGATGAGTTGTTGTAGGATCGGCCTTACAATGAGCTCCATAGCAAAACTCATCTTCCCTCCTGGTACCACAAGCGTGTTGTGGCGAGACATAAATGAGCCATCAATCATAGCTAAAAGGTAAGGGAAATCGACGTTTTTGATGCCGCGCAAACGTATAACAACGAAGCTTTCGTCTAAACTTGGGATCCCTTTAGCGTTGAGAGGGTTTGATGTGTCTACCGTTGGAACACGCTGAAAGTTGATGTGAGTACGCGAAAACTGAGGAGTAATGTAGTTAAGGTAATCATCCATTGAGCGAACAATGGAATCCATTACTGCTTCGCGTGAGTGCCCACGATCGCGTGTGTCACGAACGAATTTTTGGATCCACTCAAGGTTGACGATTGGCACCATACCGATCAGCAAGTCGACGTGTTGTGAGACATTGATGTCGCCATCTACCACGCCACCATGAAGACCTTCGTAGAACATCACATCGGAATTTTCTGGGATCTCTTGCCATGGCGTAAAGGTGCCCGGCATTTGATTGTAAGGCACGGCTTCATCGAAGGTATGTAGGTAACTACGGACTTTACCCGTGCCTTCATTACCGTATTGACGGAAGAACTCTTCTAATGCGCCAAAATCGTTGGCTTGTGGACCAAAGTAGCTGATGTGCTTACCTTGTTCGCGAGCCTTACGGATCTCGACATCCATCTCTGGTCGAGTGAAGCGATGGAAACTATCCCCTTCAACCCAAGCGGCCTTCACGTCCATCATATTGAACATTTTTCGGAAGGCTTCTGAGGTAGTGGTGGTGCCGGCTCCTGATGAACCCGTCACCGCAATAATTGGATGTTTAGCGGACATGACAACCCTTGTCTTTTGAGTAACTTACTTGTTAGCAATCGTTTACCACTATAACACGGCTCCTTTATGAGCGCAGCTTAGAAGCGTTTTGTGACTTGAATATCAACGGTTTCATGGAGCTCAGAAAACACAATGCTGACTTCTCCTGAAGCTAATTGATGTTTCACTTGATCAATCTTGTTTTGCAGTGAAACCTCTACGTCGCCGTAGTCTGTGCCTTCACGCAGCACGAACTCTTTGATGAGGTTTTCCAGTGTCTCTGGCGCAATGTCTTGCCATGGGATGATCATAAATACTTCTCTCTTTTATGTTCATAAATAGGTTTATTGATGTAGAAATGCGTGTGCTTAGTATTGTTTTACTTCTATTTACTAAGGCTCGGTCATTATGCCGAATCTTGGATACTTTCATAGTAGGCAGGCAAGGCTTCTTCTAACCAAAACCTTGGCTTGAGTGTACTGCCAGTAATAAACCCAACATGGCCGCCTTTTTGAAACAGTCGATAATCGATGTTATCGGGCAGAACAAATTTTGGGATCACATCATCGGTCATGAAAGGGTCGTCTTTGGCATGAATGATCTGAGTCGGTAGTTTGATCTTATTGAGCTTAGGCAGAGCAGAACATTGCGCATAATAATCTTGGGCATTTTTGAAGCCGTGCAGAGGCGCAGTGATTCGTTCATCAAACTCATACAGTTTGGTGATGTTCTTGATGGCTTCAGCGGTGATGCCAAGTTTTTCCTGCAGCAGGTTAACCTTTTTTAGCGCATTCGATTTTAGAGAGTTGAGCAGGTACTTCTTATAGAGCTTGGAGAAACCACGCTCAATACGACTAGAGCAACACGCTAAGTCAAAAGGAGCAGATACGATGGTCGCCGCCGACAGCAATGGGTCGTCTGCGTACTCAGCCAAATAGTTCGCCAGCATGTTTCCACCTAAAGATATGCCAACCGCAACCTTAGGGTTATTCGGAAACTGGGCGTGCAGGTGTCTTAGAAAAAAGCGCGCATCTTCGACTTCACCTGAATGGTAAGCGCGAGCCAGGCGATTGGGTTTTCCGCTGCAGCCTCTGAAGTGCATCATCACGGACAACCAACCATCTTTAGCAAACGCATTCATTAATCCATTGGCATAAGGGCTCTCAAAGCTACCTTCTAAACCGTGGAATAGAACGAATATCGGCTTGCTACTGCGATCATTTTTATTTGAGGTGTCACCGTCTGGTGATTCGCTCCAAGCAAGATCAAGAAAGTCACCATCGGGTGTTTCTAAGGTTTGCCAATGAGGATGAAACAGCGCCTGCTTCCTAATAAACCGTGGTACTAAGGTTTGTAAGTGCGGATTAGAGAGACCAGCAGCTGCGGTAAATATTGTCATAAAAACGATCCATGCTTCTTTATACGGGTTTTGATAACGTGTTGAGTTTGTAACGAAACGCCCACGTTTTTATTTGAGCTTGGTTGATTCTCGGCATAAGCGCAAGGCTTCACTTATACGAGATACAAAAACAGACTATGGGTAACCGTTTGAATAATATCAAGGTTAAGCTTGGATCTTGATTGAATAAAAGGGAAAGAGAACGAGCTAGGGCTGTGGTGCTGGTTCAGAAAAAGCGTCGCAGAGGTTTTCAGCCCCTAATAAACGACAGTACTGAAAAATGAGCGGTGATTGCTGGTTAGCGTACAGTTGTAGGGAGTTTATACAGTCGACCAGATCGGACTGTTGTTGCTTTTCAAGCTGTAACTCAAACTTTAGCGCTTCACGGTATAGAGAGTCGACAACGTGTGCTTTGAGATGTTTACGTAGCTCTCGATAGCTATGAAGCAGGGTTTCAGAGCGGCTTAAACACTGTTGAACTTTATGCCACTCTTCTTCAGCAAAAGACAATTGCTGCTCATCAAGCCATTTGAGAAGCAGCAGTAGATTGACGTTGCCGTGGAACTGGTTTTGCAAAGCTAAGCACGCATCCTTTACACCGCGCACACTGTAATACTGAAGGCTAAATTGCCATAGTCGTTCCAGTGTTAGTGATATTGGGGCGTGCTCTGGGCTCATAAGCTATCCATATTCTGTTCCATCTGCTCAAGCTCTTCTTGAGTGGACATCCAATCCATTTCAACTTCTTCTAGCTGTGACTTACTGCTCGCTTGGAGAGCGAGTACTTTATTCAGTTTAGCCTTATTTTCAGCTTCATACAGTGAAGTGTCGGATAATTCTTGTTCGGCTTCTTCAAGAGCCTGCGTTAATTTATCCATCTGCTTTTCAAATTGAGTGAGCTTTTTACGAAGTGGTGCCGTCAGTTTACGGAACTCGGCTTCTTTTCGTTTCTGCTCTTTTTTCGCTGCTGCACTGTTGGCGCCGTCTTTTGCTGGTGCCAATGCTTGTGCTTCTTTGCGCTCAACTTTCTGCTGTTCGGTTAGCCACTTGTAGTAATCGCTTAAGTCACCATCAAACGGTGCTACTTGGCGGTCGTGTACAAGGTATAAATCATCGGTAGTCGCACGCAGTAGGTAACGGTCGTGCGATACGATAACCATTGCGCCTTCAAATGTCTGCAGGGCAAAAGTCAGCGCTTGACGCATGTCGAGATCCAAGTGGTTGGTTGGTTCATCGAGTAGCAACAGGTTTGGTTTTTGCCATACCAGTAGCGCCAGAACTAAACGCGCTTTTTCACCACCTGAGAAGGGTGCTACTTTATCAAGTGCTTTTTCACCTTGGAAACCGAAGCTACCTAGGTAATCACGCAATTGTTGCTCGGTGTGTTTAGGGGCAATCTGCATCATGTGCTGCAGCGGTGTTTCTTCTGGGTGCAACGTTTCTAACTGGTGCTGTGCAAAGTAACCAATCTTAACGCCTTGCGAATAACTCAGTTCACCGCCTTGCTGTTTCAGTTCGCCAGAAAGCAGTTTAATCAGTGTTGATTTACCAGCGCCATTTCGGCCAAGCAAACCAATACGACTGCCCGGTACTAGGTTCAAGCGAATCTTTTCTAGAATCAGATTGTCATCATAGCCCGCTGATACTTCATCCATCATCATGATTGGGTTTGGTAGTGCGTCTGGTTCTCTAAATTCAAAGCTGAATGGATTATCAAACTGAGCAGGCAGCACTTGTTCCATTTTCTCTAGCGCTTTAATACGGCTTTGCGCTTGGCGAGCCTTTGAAGCTTTGTAACGGAAACGGTCAATGTAGCTCTGCATGTGAGACATCTGTTTCTGCTGCTTTTGGTACATCGCTTGTTGCAGAATCAGTTTTTGCGCTCGTTGGGTTTCGAACGATGAGTAGTTACCCGTGTACTCATTGAGCTGTTGGTTTTCAACGTGCACGATGCGGTTGACGATAGGGTCTAAGAAGTCTCTATCGTGCGAGATAAGCACTAGCGTGCCAGGGTAGCTTTGTAACCAACGCTCGAGCCACATTACTGCGTCTAAATCCAAGTGGTTGGTAGGCTCATCGAGTAGCAGTAGGTCACTGCGACACAGTAGGGCTTGCGCTAGGTTCAAACGCATACGCCAACCACCTGAGAATTGAGTCAGGTTCCATGTCATTTGTTCTTGGCTAAAGCCTAGGCCATCCAGTAACTCGGCAGCACGTGCCTTTATGCTGTAACCACCAATGGTTTCAATCTTGCCGTGGATCTCTGCTACCAATGTGCCATTGTCGGCTTGTTCAGCTTTCTCTAGTTGATCTTCAAGGCCGCGGTATTCACGGTCACCATCAATCACGTATTCAATTGCTGTTCTTTCTAATGCAGGGGTTTCTTGAGCAACCCAAGCCATTTCCCAATGGGCAGGTTTGCTGAATGAGCCCGCATCAATAGACAGTTCGTCCTTAATTAAGGCGAATAGCGTAGATTTACCACAGCCGTTTTTACCAACCAAACCGATCTTGTCGCCAGGGTGAAAAGTCGCAGATGCTTGGTCGAGGAGTGGCTTACCGCCGCGTAGCAATTGAATATCAGAGAAAGTAATCATAATTGAAATAGCATAGAAATTAGAGGTGAACAGACGCCTGCATAGTAGGCTGAAACCAGATAAAAGTCGATCACAATGCAATTTGCGTTATGATGCCAATAACATATTAATAACTTTTGCTTAAATTCTTGTGGCCTTGCCACCGTTTAGCCCTCAAAGGAATGTTTCAAAGGAATGAGTAATACTCCCTCGACAGACAAAGTCGTGCCAAAGGTGTTGATCATCTACGCGCACCCAGAGCCGCAAACCTCTATTGCTAATCAGATGATGGTTAAGAAGGTAGAGTCGCTCGGTCATGTCAAAGTTCATGATCTCTACGCCATCTACCCAGACTTCTTTATCGATGTGCCTTATGAGCATGAATTGCTCCTTCAATACGATGTGATCGTGTTTCAGCATCCTCTGTTTATGTATTCCTGCCCTTCATTGTTAAAAGAGTGGTTTGATCGCGTGTTAGGCAAGGGTTTTGCGTTTGGTGAGCAGAGCGCACTTAAAGGCAAACACTGGCGCAGTGTGATTACTACCGGTGGTAAAGAAGAGGCGTTTGGTGCCGCAGGCTATAATAAATATCCATTACAAGAGATCTTGCAACCATTCGAGCTTACCGCTGCTTTGTGTCAGATGAATTGGATATCCCCTTTGGTTTTACACTGGGCACGAAATGTCTCCGATATGACGCGTTACCAACACGCCGAAGCGTATCGAAATTGGTTGCGAGACCCGCTACAAGATATAGGAGCAGATGATGGCTCTGACTAATGATTTTCTACAAAGTAGCGTTATATTTTTAGCGGCTGCTGTGGTTGCGGTTCCTATCGCACAGCGCGCCGGTTTGGGTTCAGTACTTGGTTACTTATTAGCGGGCGTGGCAATTGGCCCATGGGGGCTTGGCTTAATCAGTGATGTCGAAGCGATTCTACACTTCTCCGAATTCGGGGTGGTACTGCTGCTCTTCTTGATTGGTCTCGAACTTAATCCGAAAAAACTGTGGCAGATGCGAGCGCCGATTCTAGGACTCGGTGGCGCACAAGTGCTGATCACCACTCTGATTATTACCGCCATCGCCTGTCTATTTGGATTAACTTGGCAAACCAGCCTGGTAATAGGTATGGGTTTAGCGTTGTCTTCGACAGCCATTGCTTTACGCGTTATTGAAGAGCGAGAACTTGGTGGTAAAGAAGCCGGGCAGTCAGGCTTTGCAGTACTGCTTTTCCAAGATATAGCTGTTATCCCTATGTTGGCGATGCTGCCTTTGCTCGCTGGCAATACGGGCGGCAGTTGGGCTGACATGCTGTGGATGCTAGGCGGTGTGATTGGTCTGCTGGTCGGTGGTCACTTCTTGTTGAGGCCACTGTTCCGATACGTAGTGATGAGCGGTGTCCGTGAGCTTTTCACGGTTGCAGCGTTGTTATTGGTGATTGGTATTGCCGTCATCATGCAGCAGATTGGCTTATCGATGGCATTAGGTACTTTCTTGGCGGGCGTCCTTCTGGCTGAAAGTGAATATCGACACGAGCTTGAGATCGCGATTGATCCATTCAAAGGTTTACTGCTTGGTCTGTTCTTTATCTCTGTGGGTATGGCCGTAAACCTAGGTCTACTGGCAGAAAGCCCATTCGCAATACTTATTGCAGTGTCGTCGCTAGTCGTATTGAAAGGTTTGGTGCTGTATGCGCTGGCTCGTATCTTCGGCACTCAAGCTAAAGCACGCAGCCGAATGGCGATGATCCTTAGCCAAGGTGGTGAGTTCGCTTTCGTTATTTTTACTGCGGCGAGTGCTCAAGGCATCTTAAGTGGCGAACAAGTGTCGTTCTTACTGGTGGTTGTGAGCCTGTCTATGGTGACCACGCCACTAATGCTTAAGCTGCAAGATAAGTTCTTTGCTCGTCAACTGAACCAAATCAGCGAAAGTGCGATGTCTTCGGATGTGGTTGATCGCAGCCCTCGAGTGATCATTGCTGGCTTTGGTCGCTTCGGTCAGATCATCGGTCGCTTGATGTACGCTAATAAGATTCGTATTACCGTTCTTGAGAGTGATGCCAGCCAAATCCATATCCTTAGAAAGTTTGGCTACAAAGTCTTTTACGGAGACTCGACTCACCTAGAGCTATTACGCGCAGCCGGTGCTGATAAAGCAGAGGCGATTGTGTTGTGTACTGACTCCCCTGATGAAATCATGAAAACCGTCGATTTATGTAAGCAGCACTTCCCACGCTTAAAGATCTTGGCGCGTGCACGAAGCCGTGTTGAAGCGTATCAACTACTTAACCACGGTGTGAGTAACTATTCGCGTGAAACCTTCCTTGGAGCATTGGATTTAGGTCGTCAAACATTGACTGAACTTGGCATGCATCCATATAAAGCGAAGCGAGCAGAAGCACACTTTAGAAAGTTGGATAATGGTATGCTGAAAGAGTTGCTGCCTCAGCATAACGAAGATGCCGAGTTAGCCCAAAGAGCGAAAGAGGCTCGTAAAGAACTTGAAGAGATCTTTGGACACGAGATGGAAAACGATCACCAATCTCGAAACTATTGGCAGTAGCTTGAAGTGATAACTCATGCTTGAGCTTAGAAATAGAGCTTGGGCATAGAAATAACAGACTATAGAACTAACCTAATAATAAACGCGGTCTCTGCTTAACTTATCAATAAAGTGAGTGGGAAGAACCGCGAATCCAGAGCAGTAAAGGATATGAACGTGAAACAGAAAAAACGCTTTATCGCAGGGGCAAGCTGCCCAAGTTGCAACACTCAAGACACACTCCGTTGGTGGATTGAAAATAATATCGAGCTGGTGGAATGTGTCGATTGTGACTTCACAGAACAGCGTAAACCGAAAACTGTAGAGAAATCTGAACACGCGAATCAAGAAATGATCGGTATTTTTAAGCCAGAATGATTGAGTTTCGTTAATTGATCCCCATAATATCCCGGTACAGAATTTTTCCTAAGCTCAACTGTTCGAGCTTAGTCCAAACCTCCTTGGAGCTCTCATGAAAATTGAAAAGAACGTAGTAGTTAGTGTTGCATATCAAGTGAAACTTGAAGATGGCGTAGTAGTTGACCAATCAACTGCAGAAGCTCCACTAGATTACCTTCACGGTCACAACAACCTAATTACAGGTCTTGAAAAAGAGCTTGAAGGCAAAGTAGCTGGCGACAAGTTCTCTGCAACTGTTACTCCAGAAGACGCATACGGCGAACACAACGACGCACTAGTTCAACGTGTTCCTGCTGACGTATTCCAAGGTGTTGAGCAAATCGAAGTTGGCATGCGTTTCCTAGCGGATACTGACCAAGGTCCAATCCCAGTTGAAGTTACTGAAGTAGATGGCGACGAAGTTGTTGTTGATGGTAACCACATGCTAGCTGGCCAAACTCTAACGTTTGACGTTGAAGTTGTAGCGGTTCGTGAAGCGACTGAAGAAGAAGTTCAACACGGTCACGTACACCAAGAAGGCGGCTGTGGCGGTCACGACCACGATCATGACCACGAAGGCGGTTGCTGTGGTGGCGAAGGCCATGACCACGGTGAAGAGAAAAAAGACGGCTGCTGCGGCGGCGGTAGCTGTGGTTCTCACTAATACCGAATTAACGGTTTAGTTTAAGAATCTTGAAAGCCTCCCTTGTGGAGGCTTTTTGCGTTTAGGAGTCTCGCTTTTTGACCTCGCTTTTCTCTACCAAACTAAGTGTCCGAAAATCTAAGCATTCGTAAAAGTTTGGTTTTCGTTATCAGACATCGAACCATGGATGTGGTATTGATAGCACAACATTATAAGACGACGTCAGTGGAGAGTTTGTATGTCACAGCCTTTTTCAATTGCCATTCATGGTGGTGCAGGAACCATCTTGCGCGAGCAAATGAGCTATGAATTAAAAGCGGGTATTACCGAGGCTTTGGAAAAATCGGTTTTGGCTGGTTATCAAATATTGCAATCGGGTGGTGATGCTCTGGATGCGGTAGTGGCATCGGTTAAGGTGATGGAAGACAGCCCGCACTTTAATGCCGGTAGGGGCTCTGTTTTAACGCATGATGAATTTGTTGAGATGGACGCTTCTGTGATGCATGGCCGCGAAATGGATGCAGGTGCTATTGCAGGCGTTCGCCATATCAAAAACCCAATTGAGCTTGCACGTGATGTGATGCGGAAAAGCGACCATGTGTTGCTGATTGGTGAAGGTGCCGAGAAGTTTGCGTTTGAGCATGACTACACCTTTACCGAGCAAGACTACTTCTTTACTGAGCGCCGCTATGACCAACTTCAGTCGATGAAAGAGAAAGGCATCTTTGCTCTGTCTGAAGCGAAATATGATGAACAGCAAGCTGAGAAATACCCTGACGATAAAAAGTACGGCACGGTTGGTGCGGTCGCATTAGACCAAGCGGGTAACTTAGCGGCAGCAACCAGTACCGGTGGCGTGACCAATAAGAAATACGGTCGTGTGGGTGACTCTCCGATCATTGGTGCAGGAACCATCGCTGAAAATGGCAATGTTGCCGTCTCAACAACCGGGATGGGTGAGTTCTTCCTACGTAAAATGGTCGCCAGTGATGTCGCAGCACGAATGCGTTATCTGAAAGAAGATGTGCACACCGCTTGTGAAACGATCATTCAAGGTGAATTGAAAACCATGGGTGGAGAAGGTGGCTTGATCGCTATCGATGGCCAAGGCGATATACATTTTGGTATGAACAGCTCAGGAATGTATCGTGCAAGCGTTGATACTCAAGGTCGTGTTGAAGTGAAGATTTATGCCGACGACTAAGTTGGTATCGGCTTAATTGGCTTTAGCTTATTCACTGAGATGAAATAAACAAAAGGGCGACAGATAAGTATCTGTCGCCCTTTTAGTTTTCTATGTCCCGTCCTGAAATGTGTTTACACATTGAGGACGAGAAACTAACGATATGCGTCGTTAGATTTAATTGGTTATTTTGAACCGCACTTAATAGTGTGGAGGTGGCGTCTCTTCTGATGCGTCAGCTAGATTAGAGCCATCCATATTTTTTACTTTGCCAACCACGAACTTCATCTGATCTTGCATTCTCGTGATTAACATTTGTTGTTGGCTAAGCGCTTCATTGAGTTCTTCAATGGTCTGTTCTTGGAAAGCTAGCTGACACTCTAGGTCATTTACGCGGCTTTCTAGTTGTTCAACTCGCTTTTCTGTCATCGTTCTTAATCCACATTCCAAGCTTGGGCAATGCCCGCAGAGGTGCCCGATATCACACGGTTCTTATCATCAAAGGCTGCATCATACACTACCGCACGAGGAGGGCGAGCATCTTTTAGTGGCTCAGCATCGTGGCGAGAAATTCGTTTGCCATCCTGAGTATTCCACACACTCACTTGGCTGGATGGCGTGCCCGTCACCAACATGCTGCCGTCATCAGAAAAACGAGCACTCGAAAAAATCAACTGTCGAGACCAGCTTTGCAATTGCGCTTGAGGTTCGCCCGTTTCAAGATCCCAAATCATCGCTTGATTGCCGCCATCAGAGGTAAAAGCCAGTTCACCATCGCGTTGTAGCGCGACTCGTACTACTCTTTGTTCATGCTCAAAGGTGCGCAACACCAAGCCCGACTCGGTATCCCAAAGGTAAGCTTTGTAGTCGTTGCCGCCTGATAATGCGTAGCGGCCATTAGAAGAGAGGGAGACTGAATTCACTTTTTCTCGGTGAGCAAGGAACTCCAGACGGCGTCCGGTGACTAAGTCCACATAGATGGCTTTTCCATTAGAAAGGCCAAGCAGTACTTTTTCACCATTGCTAGAGATATCGACATCGCGAATCAAGCCGTCGGAGATAGACCAGAGCCCTTGTGCTTGAGTCCAAGATAAGTCCCAAACGGCGAAGTTCATCTGGCTAGCGGTAATGGCAAAACGGCCATTGTCCGAGATACGGATACGCGATACTTGGTTTTCTAACTGGTCTTGTGGACCAAGCTGAGCCAACTCTTGGTCTTCGGCGAGGTCCCAAAGGAGCAGTTGCTTTTGCTGAGAGTAGAGCAGGGCGAAGCGTCCATCTCTGCTGAGTGCAAAGCTGGTGGCACCATTGGGCTCAATTTCCCAACGCTGCTCATCATCTTGGAAGAAAAAGCAACCATTTAACAAGGTGATGACAATTGTACATAGCAATGAGTGGAAAAATATTCGCATCACATCTAATAATCCGGTTTGTGTCGAAAGACATATGACTAGTATATTGTTATAACTAACGTATTCACACCAATCTAATCATTAGATTTGTGCACAATAACCAATGGCTTGGCCATTAATTGGAGAATTCAATGAAATCAGTTTTAAAAGTATCACTGCTTGCCGCAACGGTTATGCTAGCAGTTGGTTGTCAGAAAGAAGAACCAAAGGCAGAAGCTCCACAGGTAGAAGAAGCTAAAGTTGCAGCAGTAAACTTTAAAACAGAAGACGACAAAGCGGCATACGCAATCGGTGTATCTTTCGCTAACTACCTAAGCACAAGCATTGATAAGCCAAGCGAGCTAGGTATCAACCTAGACAAAGATATGGTTCTTCAAGGTATCGAAGACGTATTCGCAGAGAAAACAGCACTTAACGAAGAAGAAACTCGCGCAGCTCTTGAAGCTCTAGACAAGCGTGTTGCTGAAACGATGCAAGCACAAGCGGCAGAAAAATCTGCAGAAGTGAAGAAAGCCGGTGATGACTTCCGCGCTGAGTTCGCTAAAACTGAAGGCGTTAAGCAAACTGAATCTGGTCTACTTTACCAAGTAATGACTGCTGGTGAAGGCGCTTCTCCAAAAGACACTGATACCGTTCAAGTACACTACAAAGGTACGCTAACAGACGGTACTCAGTTCGACAGCTCTTACGATCGTGGCGAACCAGCAACATTCCCACTAAACCGCGTAATCCCAGGCTGGACTGAAGGCGTACAACTGATGCAAGTTGGTTCTAAGTACAAGTTCGTTATCCCGCCAGAGCTAGCATACGGTGAGCAAGACACACCGACTATCCCTGCTAACTCAACGCTAGTATTCGAAGTAGAACTACTAAACATCGATAACGCTGAAGCAGCTCCTGCACAGTAATATCGGTTAAAAGCCTCGTACTAAAATACGTTGATTGAATAAAAAGCCTAACTTTGAGTTAGGCTTTTTTTATGATTTGAAGATGAGTATTTGATTTTTAAACTTGTTCTAAATCACTAGTTGCAATGTTAGCTAGGTGTGCAATTAAAATTTTCTGATAAACTTACATAAATTTGTTGATTTTTCACACGAAGGTAAGGAATAAGTGACTACTACAGAAACAGTCAATGCAGATGTGTTACTTGAAATGGAATCAGTCCACGTTATGCCATTCAGTGAACACGATAAAATCATTCTAAGATCTTATGAGGCCGTTGTTGACGGTATTGCGAGCCTTATTGGTCCGTTTTGTGAAATCGTTTTGCACTCTTTAGAAGACCTCAATACTTCTGCGATTAAAATTGCCAACGGCGAAAATACAGGTCGTCAGGTTGGCTCGCCGATCACCGATCTTGCATTGAAGATGCTAAAAGATATTGAAGGTTCTAAGCGTAACTTCTCACGTTCATACTTCACTCGCGCTAAAGGCGGAGTGTTGATGAAGTCGATCACGGTTGCTATCCGCAACGGTGAAGACCGAGTGATTGGCCTACTGTGTATTAACGTGAATCTAGACGCGCCATTCTCACAAGTGCTGCAATCGTTCATGCCTACACAAGACGCAGACGAAGCCGCATCATCGGTTAACTTCGCTAGTGACGTTGAAGAACTTGTCGACCAAACGGTTGAACGCACCATTGAAGAAATTAACGCTGACAAATCGGTATCGAACAATACTAAGAACCGTCAGATCGTGATGGAGTTGTACGACAAAGGTATTTTCGATATTAAAGACGCGATCAACCGCGTTGCTGAGCGACTGAACATCTCTAAGCACACCGTGTACCTATACATCCGCCAACGTAAAACAGAGGATGAAGAGGGTTGCTAAGCTATACACTCCTAGTGAATGGGCCAGTCTATGGCTCACAGTCAGCAAGAAGTGCCTACCAGTTTGCCGTGGCTCTGATTAAACAGGGCCACAAACTTCACAGTGTGTTCTTCTATCAAGATGGCGTCAGTAACGGCTCAGACCTTACCGTACCGGCTAACGATGAATTTGATTTAGCTTCTGCTTGGCAAAAGCTGGCTGATGAACACGATGTTAGCCTTGAAACCTGTGTGGCAGCTGCGCTAAGACGCGGAGTGATTAGCTCTGAAGAAGCAGAGCAACATCAACTAAGTGCCTCTAACCTAGCCACTGGATTTACTCAAGCCGGATTAGGGAGCTTATCGGAAGCGCTACTAACGCAAGATAGGGTTGTGCAGTTTTGAGAAAGTTAGCCTTTATATTTAACAGTTTCCCTCATACGACCGCTGCGGGTAGAGAAGGGTTAGACGCCTTGCTTGCTGCGTCCGCATATAGTGAAGACATTGCCGTGTTCTTTGTTGGCGATGGCGTGACACAGCTTCTCAAAGCGCAGCAGCCCGACGAAACACTATCGCGTGACTACATCTCTGCATTCAAACTTATGGACCTGTACGACATCGAACAGGTGTATGTGTGTCAGCGTAGTCTGAGTCAGTTTGGTCTTTCAGCAGACAACCTGCTGATCGATGTGACCACCGTTGAAGCCGACGAGTTAACGCAGAAGTTAGCTCAGTGCCAACAGATACTGACTTTCTAGGGGACGCTATGCTTCATATTGTAAAATCAGTCGACAAACTTAAACTCGCATTGACCTATTCTCAGCCACAAGATCAGTATCTTTTGGTGGAAGATGCGGTGTATGTTTGCCTTCCCAATCATGAGTTATTCACTCAAATCTGCGCAGTAGAGCAGGTGTCGGTGTTAAAACCAGATCTCGATAGCCGAGGTTTACAACTACTTGTCTCAAGTACCATTGATCAAGTTGACTTCGATGGCTTCGTTAAACTGACGGTTTTGAACGACAAATCAGTCACTTGGTAGCTGTGTTTTATCAGTTTGGTTAAAAGTAGACCATCCTGAGCTCTAGACGGCTAAAAAAGATCTGTATATTTCTTGACACACCTCCCACTGCTGAATAGAATTTTGCGTCCCTAATTACGACTTGTGATTAGGGATAGATTTTTCACAAAGCTTACTTTCAAGTAAATTTCAGGAGCTAGTTAATGGCAACTATTAACCAGTTGGTTCGCAAACCTCGTGTAAAGCAAGTTGTTAAAAGCAACGTGCCTGCACTAGAAGCGTGCCCACAAAAACGTGGTGTATGTACTCGTGTTTACACTACTACACCTAAAAAACCTAACTCGGCACTACGTAAAGTATGTCGTGTACGTCTAACTAACGGTTTCGAAGTAACTTCGTACATCGGCGGTGAAGGCCACAACCTACAAGAGCACAGTGTTGTACTAATCCGTGGCGGTCGTGTAAAAGACCTTCCGGGTGTTCGTTACCACACTGTTCGCGGCGCACTTGACTGTGCTGGCGTTAACGACCGTAAACAAGGTCGTTCTAAGTACGGTGTGAAACGTCCTAAGTCTTAATTGATTCTCTTTTTTAAAAAGAAATCGTTAAGTAAGGCCAAACACTATTTTATTTATTATTCTGAAAAGTTTTGGAAAAAACCTGAAGAAGACAACGGAGAATATCCATGCCACGTCGTCGCGTAATAGGTCAGCGTAAGATCCTTCCAGATCCTAAGTTCAAATCTGAATTGCTGGCAAAATTCGTTAACATCCTTATGGTTGACGGAAAGAAATCTACTGCAGAAAAAATCGTTTACACTGCACTAGATTCAATGGCTGAGAAGTCTGGTAAAGACCACTTAGCTGTATTTGAAGAAGCTCTTGAAAATGTTCGCCCAGCGGTAGAAGTTAAATCTCGCCGTGTAGGTGGTTCAACTTACCAAGTACCTGTAGAAGTTCGTCCGGTTCGCCGTAACGCTCTTGCTATGCGTTGGGTAGTTGAAGCTGCGCGTAAGCGTGGTGAAAAATCTATGGCTCAACGCCTAGCTGCTGAAATGCTAGACGCGTCTGAGAACAAAGGTACTGCGGTTAAGAAACGTGAAGACGTTCACCGCATGGCTGACGCAAACAAAGCGTTCGCACATTACCGTTGGTAATACCTTTTTAGTGCTGCAAGGTTCCTTGCAGCAATTCTTTAGTTCCTATGCTTATGCTAGGAACTATTGCTATTTCTAGGGCAAGCAATTTTTAGCGAAGCATCGCTTTTAACGCCTAATCTAGACATAGCAATAGTCCCTAAGTCTCTAATAAGAGGATTCAACCGTGGCTCGTAAAACTCCTATAGAGCAATACCGTAATATCGGTATCGTTGCTCACGTAGATGCAGGTAAAACAACCACAAGTGAACGTATTCTGTTCTATACCGGTCTTTCTCACAAAATCGGCGAAGTTCACGATGGTGCAGCAACCATGGACTGGATGGAGCAAGAGCAAGAGCGCGGTATTACGATCACTTCAGCAGCAACCACTACGTTTTGGCGTGGTATGGAAGCTCAGTTCTCGGACCACCGTATTAACATCATCGACACTCCTGGACACGTTGACTTCACAATCGAAGTAGAACGTTCTCTGCGTGTGCTTGATGGTGCAGTTGTTGTGTTCTGTGGCTCATCTGGTGTTGAACCTCAGTCAGAGACAGTATGGCGTCAAGCTGATAAGTACCAAGTTCCACGTATGGTTTTCGTTAATAAAATGGACCGTACCGGCGCTGACTTCTTGCGCGTAGTTGAACAGATCAAGGACCGCTTAGGCGCAACTCCTGTTCCAATTCAACTGAACATTGGTGCTGAAGAAAACTTCCAAGGCGTTGTCGATCTTATCAAGATGAAGGCAATTAACTGGAATGAAGCTGACCAAGGCATGACTTTCACGTACGAAGATATTCCTGCAGACATGCAAGAAATGGCTGAAGAATATCGTACAGAACTTGTTGAAGCTGCTGCAGAAGCAAATGAAGAGCTGATGGATAAGTACCTTGAAGAAGGTGAACTAACAGAAGCTGAAATCAAACAAGGTCTTCGTACTCGTACCCTTAATAATGAAATCGTACTTGCTACTTGTGGTAGTGCATTCAAAAACAAAGGTGTACAAGCTGTTCTAGATGCAGTTGTTGATTTCCTTCCTTCTCCAGTCGATGTACCTGCAATTAAAGGTATCGATGAAGATGAGAACGAAGCAGAGCGTCACGCAGACGACAAAGAACCGTTCTCAGCGCTAGCATTTAAGATTGCAACAGACCCATTCGTTGGTACTTTAACTTTCATCCGTGTTTACTCTGGTGTTGTTGAAAGCGGTAAAACAGCTTATAACTCTGTGAAGAAACAACGTGAACGCTTAGGTCGCATTGTTCAAATGCACTCAAACAAGCGAGAAGAAGTAAAAGAAGTACGAGCAGGTGACATCGCAGCCATCATTGGCCTGAAAGATGTGACTACTGGTGAAACCCTTTGTGACCAGAACCATAAGATTGTTCTTGAGCGCATGGAGTTCCCAGACCCAGTTATTCAGATCGTTGTAGAGCCAAGCTCTCAAGCTGATCAAGATAAAATGACTATCGCTCTAGGTAAACTAGCAGCGGAAGACCCATCGTTCCGCGTTGATATGGATGCGGAAACTGGCCAGACTCTGATTTCTGGTATGGGTGAACTACACTTAGATATCATCGTTGACCGTATGAAGCGCGAATTTAGCGTGAACTGCAACGTTGGTAACCCGCAAGTGGCTTACCGTGAGACTATTCGTGGTACAGCGAAAGCGGAAGGTAAATTTATCCGTGAACATGGTGGTAAAGGTCAGTACGGTCACGTATGGCTGAAACTAGAACCATCAGAAGCTGGCGAAGGCTTTGTCTTTGTGGATGAAATTGCCAATGGTATCGTACCGAAAGAGTTTATCGCTTCAGTTGCTAAAGGCGTTGAAGAGCAGATGAACAATGGTGTGCTTGCTGGCTATCCAGTTTTGGATATCAAAGCTACACTATATGATGGTTCTTACCATGAAACAGATTCAAGTGAGATGGCGTTTACAATCGCTGCCTCTATGGCTTTCAGAACGGGTGCACTTGAAGCGCAACCGGTTCTGCTTGAGCCTATGATGAAAGTTGAAGTAACTACTCCAGAAGACTGGATGGGTGACGTTGTTGGCGATATTAACCGTCGTCGCGGCATCATCGAAGGTATGGACGAGGGGACAGCTGGCCTGAAGATAATTCGTGCACAAGTTCCGTTGTCTGTCATGTTCGGTTACGCAACTGATTTACGTTCTGCGACACAAGGTCGTGCTTCTTACTCTATGGAGTTTAGTGAGTACGCTGAAGTGCCTAACAATGTTGCAAAAGCAATCATTGCAGAGCGTGGTTAAACAAAAGGAAGGCATTTTTTTTCATTTTTTGAAAGAACAATGCGTCCAAATATTGCGCTAACGAGAGTTGGCGCATAAAATAGCAATTTCTGGCGCGTCTCGCTCAATAATGAACGTGGCGAATCATAACTAGGAAGGAACACGATTGTGTCTAAAGAAAAATTTGA
>NZ_JBFROI010000004.1:165336-189343 GCF_041471405.1 Vibrio sp. 10N.261.52.C11 | reverse complement strand
AGAGTATCATTCATAAGATATCCTTATTTATTAATTAAATTATTTATTTTTATTTTAAAGTTTATTTTTTCACGTTATTACAAATCAGTTATTACTACATCTACCGATTCGTTATCACATATTTTAAGAAGACTTCTTTTTTTGTATTTAGATTTATCGGCAATTAGAATAACTTGATCAGATATATCGATAAAACTTCTTTTTATTTGATAGTTATATTCATTTGAATCCCAAACTCCTGAGTCATAATCAAACCCAACGCAGGAAAAGAAGCAGACGTCTAAAGACATATTAGCCAGTGTCTCCACTGCTAGTGGACCATAGAAACTACTGTACTTATCGGAATAACTGCCACCAGTACAAATTACATTAATATTACTTTTACCTTCAAGGGCAATAACATTCTGAAGAGAATTGGTAATAATAGTGCAACTGATATTTGGAATCTCTCGAGCGAGACACCAACTTGATGAACTTGCGTCTAAACCTATTACCATTTCTTCTTTAATATAATCTAACGCTTTGCTTACCAGTAATTCCTTTTCTTCTATATAGTCCTTAGAACGCGCATGAAAAGAAAGACCTTCATCAATTTCTTGAACACTAATAGCCCCACCATGAACTCTTTTAAGTGCGCCCGATTCATCAAGCTTTTTTAAATCTCGACGAATGGTTTCCACAGAAACATTAAAGGCTTCTGCTATTTCTTCGACGGTTGCACTTCTTTGATCATTTATTAGTTCAACAATTTGTAGGCTTCTCATAATGGTCTCCCGCTTGCTTGATTATTAATTTACCAATGAAAAAATGGCAAAACTGTGACGAAATCGCCATCAAGCCCGTTATTGACCGATTTGTGACTGATATTGTGGACTATTAAACACAAATGCCCGAAACTTATAAAAACAGTCATTCATTAATAAGGAATTATAATTGTTAGAACAGCTTGTAATCACCACTTACATAGATTGAATGATATTGCGAATACTTGCCTATTTAGACCAAAGCGTATAACTCAGGAGAGGGGAGGACACGAAATGTCTGCACAGAGACAGTAATAAGAATCCACCAAGTAAACATGAAACAATGATTAGTTGAACTTGGCTAACTAAAGTGGGTAAAAACAAGAGAATTAATACTCTAAGAAACTTGGGGGCATTAACAAGTTAGAGAAACAGCACTATCCCCCTCCCCCAACACACTTTCATAAAGAAAACCTTTAACACGTTAAACCATGATTTATTGCACTTAAACGTGGTCACGAACCGTCTGACGATAAATTCGAAAGCCTCTGAGGTGACTCTAAGCTCCCACAAACACCTGTATTCCTCCTCACACTGATCTATTTCTCTCTTTTCGCAGTACAAGTTATTAATTATTCGATATAAATCGCTTTCTTTTTCAAATTGTTGTCTACAGTTTTATAGAGCTTTTCGCTTCAGTAATTGCCACAAGTAACGACACCTTTTGATGGTAGGTTTTGGTTATAAGGAAAGGAAATGGAAAGCCCAATTGTCACACTTACACATGCCAGCAAAAGCTTTGTTGATGGCAACGATACCCATCACGTGCTGGAAAATGTCGACTTCGCTTTGGCGACAAGCGCAAGCGTGGCTTTAACAGGGGCGAGTGGCAGTGGAAAGAGTACTTTACTCAACCTAATCGCGGGCTTTGAACCTCTAACTGGTGGCGAGTTGTGGCTCGATAACGAGAACACATCAGATTGGAGAGATCCACAGTGGAGCCGATTCCGCCATCAAAAACTAGGCGTGATCTTTCAACAGTTCAACTTACTAACCCCACTCAACGTAAAACAAAACATCGCCTTCCCGCTCCATTTAAATCAACAAAAATGGAGCGACTGGTGCGATTATTTAGTTGATGCATTGGGCATCAGTGAGCTACTCGAAAGACACGTATCTGCACTCTCTGGCGGTCAGCAACAACGAGTCGCTATTGCGCGCGCGCTAGCCCATAAACCTAAGCTACTGCTTGCCGACGAACCCACAGGCAACCTCGACCAAAAAGCAGGCATTGAGGTAATGAAGCTGCTGAGTGAAATCACTACACAAGGCAACACTGCCGTGCTTTTGGTTACGCACAGCCCAGAATGCGCCAGCTTTATGCAGACAAAATTGGTGTTAGACGATGGTTGTTTAAGGAACGTAGATCTAACCCCAAGAGCAGCAACGTTGTGAGTCATTCAATGAAGCAAACTGGCTTTGCTCAGAACCAGCTCACCCATACCAAACTGACTCTGAATCTATTCGCGGCGCACTATCGTCAATCACCATTGCAAGCCGCAGCGATTCTGATCGGCATTGTGCTAGCGGTCACCTTGTTTGTCGCAGTGCAAGCCATCAACCTCAATGCCAAGCGCAGTTATGCAGAATCGACCGAACAACTTAGCGCCCAAGCGCAGAACCTGATCATTCCACCAGCAGGGCAAAACTATTTACCAGAATCGCTCTACTTCAAGCTAAGACAGAATGGATTAAGCGCAGCACTACCCGTGATTGAAGGACGAGTGAGAGACGAGCAAGGTCGTCGTTGGTCGGTACAAGGCAGTGAGCTAATCGCCGCCCTCACTTCAAGATCTCGCCACGCTCGCATCGACGAAAAAAGCAATACTCAAGCCAAAGAGCCAAACATTTCCCTGTTAGACAATGCCTTACCTTTGCCGCAACTCTTAGCGGGTGAACCCATTGTGATGATGAGCCAATCTCAGCACCAGAGTTTGGACGAAGTGGACACGCTCACTTTGGATGAAGTACTCACCAAGGTTGTGGTGCTGCCAGATGAATGGCAACTGGGTAGCCGAATGTTGATGGACATTGGATTCGCTCAGCAACTGCTTAACAAGCAAGGGCAACTGAGCTATATCGCTATTTTTGACACTAAGAGCGACACTAACAGCAATGCTCAGGATAAATGGCAAAGCCTTATTGGCGAGCAAGGGCAATGGATATCCAATAACCAAAGCACGGATCTCGGTTCAATTACCGATAGCTTTCACCTCAATCTCACCGCCATGAGTTTGTTGGCGTTTTTAGTTGGCCTGTTCATCGCTTACAACGGTGTGAAGTACAGTTTGCTGAAACGTAATCGGCTGTTGGTACAAATTCAACAAGCTGGGATTGCGCCAAGCATCGTATTTTCAGCTCTGTTAGTCGAGCTGACTGTTTTAGTCACACTGGGCGCGTCGCTTGGTTTCATTCTCGGCATTCAACTCAGCCATTGGCTACATCCCACCGTCGCAATAACGCTTGAGCAACTTTATGGTGCAACACTGCTTCCCGGCACATGGCAGTGGCAATGGTTAGTGCAGGCACTGCTACTCACGCTGGCCGCAACGCTTGTCGCGTGTTGGCAGCACTTTAAACAGCGAGTGCGACAACCCCTCTCTTCCCATGGCGGTTTCTATCAAGCGCCGGAAACGTCTAACGAAAATCAGCTGTTTGTTATCGGGTCAGTATTAACTATTCTCGCGTTAGCAGGGTTATGGCTGAGCGAACATCATCGCTTCACCATGGCATGGCTCGGAGTGTTAGTGGTGTCGACTCCTTTGTATTTGCCCAAAACACTCAGCGTGCTAGCGAACTGGAGCGAAAAACGTACCCAATCGGGGTTGATACAATATCTGTTCGCTGAGCTGCGTGAACTTATCTCCCCTCTCTCCCTTGCCATGATGGCGTTGCTTCTCGCCGTCACCGCTAACATGGGAATGAATACCTTAGTCGGCAGCTTTGAATCCACCTTGAAACAATGGCTAGAACAGCGATTACACGCAGACATTTACGTTAGCCCTGCCCAAGGTGAAATCGCGAATGTGGAACGTGCGTTAGAGCAGTTTGAAAATGTTGAAACCGTTTATAAGCAATATTATGTAGACGATAACTTGCAGGGCTTACCGACTTTGCTCGGCACCAAAGACAAAGACACACTTGAGCAAACCATGGTATTCCAATCCCACCTTGATGATTTCTGGACTCGCTTTTACCAAGGTGAGTTCGTGGCAATCAGCGAACCTACGGCGGTGAAGCTCGGCTTGCCCGTTGGAAGCCAACTCAAGCTCGACGCGATCCAAGACAAAACACTCATCGTCGGGGCGATTTTCCACGATTACGGCTCACCGAATGGCGAAGTGTTGCTTGCACCTAATTTATGGCTCGAAAGTGGATTTACTGACTTACCCACCAGCTTGGGAATCAAAGTTTCTGGCGACCCACAAGTGGTGTACGAACAGCTACGCCAGCAACTCAATCTGCACCCAAGTCAGCTTTACGATCAAGCACAGATCAAATCGATCGCTTTAGATATCTTCTCACAAACCTTTGCCATCACTCGGGCGCTTAATAGCGTCACTTTAATGGTGGCGGTGATAGGGTTGTTCTGCGCCTGTTTCATGTTGCTCGATGCACGCAAAGCCGCTATTGCAAGGTTGTACGCGCTCGGTGTTAGTCAGCGAAAATTGATGGCGATGGTGGTCGGGCAAATCGTAGTTCTGGTCGCCTTCACTCTGGTTATCGCTTTACCACTCGGCGCTATGGTCGGTTATGTGTTGACGGACATCGTTACCCTGCGCGCCTTTGGTTGGAGTTTAAATTATATGTGGAATTGGAGTGATGCACTCAGCATCGCAGCCATCACCATTTTAGTGGCGGTGATTGCGACCTTGATTCCACTGTGGCGTTTGGTCAGTAAACCCGTGGTATCCAGTTTGCAAAGCGAGGTGTTGTGATGAATCGAGCAATAAGCGTTTTTGTTCTCACGCTTACCCCCTTATTCTTTTTAGGATGCGAGGAGTCCACACAACCATCAGCTCAAAATATGGGTTCGATACTCGGTACTGGAGCACAAACCGAGAATGAAGTACAAAAAGAGACTGAGCAATTCACCCCGGTAGTAAAAGGTATCGACATCACCTTCCCTGCCGACCATCAAGCACACCCTAATTTTCGTCATGAATGGTGGTATTTAACCGCAAACTTGATTGATGAAGAAGGCAATGCGTTAGGCGTGCAATGGACACAATTCCGCTTCGCCTCTGCACCACAGGACAGTGGCAATGGTAATAAGAAAACCGCGTGGCAAAGTCAACAAATTTACATGGCACACAGCGCCGTCACTACTAAAGATAAGCACTACGCCGATGAAAAGTGGTCTCGCGATCAAGCTGAAATTGCGGGTGTTAGCGATTCGCCGTTTCGTGTTTATCTCGATGATTGGCAATGGACGTCGACGAACGATGACCTGTTCCCAGCTACATTGGTCGCCAACTCGGATCAATTTGGATATTCGCTTAAGTTAACCAACAACGCGCCATATCAAAAGCAAGGCGAACAAGGCTACAGCACTAAAAGTAGCGATGGCAAAGTGGCTTCCTACTACTACAGCCAACCATTCATCGATGTATCGGGCGAAGTAACCATTGATGGCATCACGCATCAGGTGTCTGGTAAAGGTTGGATAGACAGAGAGTGGAGCTCTCAGTTTTTACTCGACTCACAACAAGGTTGGGATTGGTTTGCGCTGAGGCTGAGTGATGAAACCAGCTTGGTGGTATTTCAACTTCGAAACTCAACAACAGGCAAAGCCAATTATTCCCATGCAAGGTTGATGAATCAAGATGGCTCCGGCATCACGATTAAGCAGCAAGACATCAGCTTAACTGCTATTAATCAAACAGAAATTGAAGGACGCGATTACCCGACAGAATGGCAAATTTCTATTCCGACTCAAAAAATAGAACTAAAAGTCTCGGCGCTCAATCCAGAAGCAAAAATGCCGCTGTCGGTTCCTTATTGGGAGGGGCCAATCATGATTAAAGGTTCTCATTCCGGATCTGGCTATATGGAGTTGACTGGGTATTAAGTCGTGTATTAATAAAGGTGGAATCTGACAACAAATACATCGCGATAACCATCAACTAAACCACTTTTAACCAAAGCCTCTACCACGGAGGCTTTTTGCCATTCATCATGTTCTATTTATCTAAACGCTTGTTACAAAATATCTAATTTAACCAAACACTGAGCTCCCCTAAAATACCAATCAAATGCTTAGGGGAGATAGAACATGATTAGCTCAGTACACAATGACGAACTCAACAGATACATAGAAAGACTAGACTTAAACCTTACCAAGGCTCAGGTTCGTGAACTTGGTTGGCAGCAAAGTAATGAAGAGGTAGGAAAAGAAAAAACAGTATTAGGCTCGTGGTTTTTCTTTTCTTTCTTTGGCTTATGTACGTCTGCATGTCTTGCGCTGCTGATGTATATCTCATGAAGATAAACAAAACAATGACCACGTATAACCAGCATGGAACGTTCAATTGGTTCGAGGTCGATGGAGAAACGCACATACTGTTCAAGGTCGGCAGCATCAGTGCTCTATTGAATCAATACTATGAGGATGTCACCGAACAACAGAGCGAAATATATGGGCTGTTGGGTGCGATTCCATAATCTCCTACTGCACGTATTCACTTATGGTGTATCTATTTACTTATGGTCTATCTACTCACTAACTAGTGAAAACATCCGTTCTTTTGGGAACACGAGCTAGCTACAACAAACGGTTCTTATACTGCTCTGGCGTTTGGTTCGCGTAACGTTTGAACATGGTGATAAATGGGCTTGCTTGGTTATAACCCAATGTAAGAGCGACCTCTTTGACCGATTGGCCGTTTCTTAACAAGTCCATCGAGTACAGATAGCGGACACGCAATCGCCACTCTGTAAAGCTCATTCCGAGCTCCGTCTGGCAGTGGCGAGAAAGGGTTCTTTCCGTGGTGTGGACACGTTCAGCCCAATCTTTCAGCGTCACTTCATCGGTTGGGTTTTCTTCAACAGAAGCCAATATTGGTGCTAGGTACTTATTATCGGTTGAAGGCAAGAAGTGGTGTTCAACCTCACGCTGCGCAAGTTGGTCAAGCAGTACCTGAACGAGCCTTTGATCTTGTTCTTTTTCCGCAACATTGATTCCACGTTCGCGAAAGTCATCGATAATAGAAGACACAATCGGCGTGATCTTTATAAGACTGGTTTTATCTGGCAGATTTTGCGTTAGCTCCGGGGCGATATTTAGCGAGCAGTAGTCCAAAGGCTTACGGTTATAGCTGCAATGCATCACCCCGGCCGGTACCCAAATCGCCAAATGTGGTGGCGCCAGAAATCGGGTGCTTTCCGCTTCCATCTCTAATATACCGCCACTGATCAATTGAACCTGTCCCCATGAGTGGCTATGAACTCGGGTTTCAGTGTTCGAAAGAAACGCTTCAAAATTCATAAATACGTTAGATGGTGCCTTATCAATTGATAAGGATGGATGAAGGTTTCTGGAGTGTTTTTTCAAACTTGTCTTCCTATCGCGCCTGATGTCTTTCTAAAGATACTTGTAAGTATAACGACCTGTCAAACTAGCCGCATCAACTCATTCGCCACGGAATTCACATGCATTATCTCTTACCATTTTTTACAGTCTGTATCTGGGGCGCCAATGCAATCGTCAACAAGCTTGCTGCAAGCACCATAGAACCTAGCGCGATGAGTTTTTACCGCTGGTTTTTTGCGATGTTAATTCTCACGCCTTTCTGTATTCGCCCGGTGACGAAGCAGTGGGCTGTCATTAAGCCAAACCTATCGAAATTAGCGTTCCTCGGCTTTTTGGGCATGGTGTTGAACCAATCTCTAGGTTACTACGCCGGCTTAACCACAACCGCTTCCAACATGGCATTGATCACGTCTCTAGTCCCGTTGATCAGTGTATTTCTAAGCGTTCCTTTGTTGCACAAGTCCATTTCTAGTTTAAGTATTGTTGGCGGTGTGTTGTCACTGTCAGGCTTAGCTCTGATGTTAGGTAAAGGCGATCCTTTATTCTTCATGCATCAAGAATTGACTCAAGGCGATGGCTATATGTTAATTGCGGCTTTTGTTTATGCTTCTTACTGTGTGCTATTGAAACGCTGGAAAATGCCCATCAGTAGCTGGGTGGTGATTTACATTCAGGGTCTGTTTGCTGTCGCGATGCTTACGCCACTTTGGCTTACCAGCGAACAGCTTTTACCACCGCAACAAGCGATCCCATTGATAGCTTACGCCGCGGTTGCCGCTTCAATTTTAGCGCCTTGGATGTGGGTGAAAGCGATTGACACCATTGGTGCTGACTCAAGCGCGATGTTCATGAACTTGCTTCCGGTTGTTGCGATCGTATTAGCCGCGACATGGCTTGGCGAAGAGATTAACCAGTTCCACATCATTGGTGGTGTGATGGTGATTTCAGGTGTCATCCTTGCTCAAATCAGAAGAAAACCAAGGCTTGAGGCTCCTCTCCCTCAACAAAGCTAAACGCATTACCCAACGCTCACATTAGGGTAAAAATTCAAACTCACGTTTCACACAGCAAATGAGAGTGGCTACTGTAATCCATACTATGATGAGCCCTTACAGCAAGCGAGTAAAACGGAAGATTAGTCTAAACGCTTTACTTTATATCAGCACGATGAGTCGTTACTCAACTATTCTTCAGCAGTTATACCTTTATATCATTACAATCACACACGATTAGTGCGAAATACACTAAAAGGCTTCCCAAACAATAATCCGAAAGGAAATATCTACGCGAAGGATCTATACTTTTTAAAACAGTAAAAGTGAGCTGATAAGAAAACAATAATCACTACCACTTTAGTGGTACCTGAGATACAGCCACTTTAACTAAACCAAATCAACAGCGGTTGGTTGGCTAACACAAAAAAGTACCGACATGAGTACCACACGGCTTAGAAACACCTAGCATTACGCTAGGTGTTTTTTTTGCAATCGACCTATCTAGTGACTTAATCAGTATTTCTATTCTCTTGCTTGATATCACTTCATCCATGTTTGCCATTCGCCTGATACGCCTTTAAGCACCAATATTCATCAACTGATCATCTGTTTGAAAAAAATAGTCTTAACCATGAGATTATCCGCTTTAACTTATGTCATCTTAAGTATATTGTTACTAGCAAGTAACAAGCATGTTACGCAGCAAAATAATAATGAAGGAAGATAGATGAGCAGTAGCAATAGCCGACAAGATGGTAAACGAGACGTTACTCTGCGTTTTTTAGCTGAACCCGGGGATGTGAACTTTGGTGGTAAAGTTCATGGTGGTGCAGCAATGAAGTGGATCGATTTAGCAGCCTACGCTTGTTCCGCAGGTTGGAGCGGTAAATACTGTATAACAGCCTATGCAGGCGGAATTCGATTCGTTGCCCCAATTCATGTAGGCAACCTTGTGGAAGTAAGTGCAAAGGTCATTTACACAGGTTCATCTTCAATGCATATCGCTATCGACGTGCAAGCAAGCGACCCTAAAGAGCTCAATAACCGCCTAACAACTCACTGTATCGTTATTATGGTCGCTGTCGATGAGAATGGTAATCCGACTAAAGTGCCAGAGTGGATACCAGAGACGCCAGAAGACATCGAATTACGAGATTCAGCTATTCGCCTAATGAACATGCGAAAACAGATTGGTGAAGAGATGGAAGCTCACGTGAAGTACCTTAAGTAAGGTCCACCAGCTGCCCTCCCCCTACAAAACCTTATTACAATGCCAAGCGCCTGCTTGGCATTGATCTATTTGATACCTTCGTGCTTTACACAGCCAAATCCGCTGCACACCCAATACAGACGATAAGAGCGTGATACCCAGCCAAAGGTTGAAATGAATCGGCACTTGTTCACTGATTTATTTTGACTGTAATAAAGTCGTCATTTTGCTCTGATTAAATACCGCCAATCATAATAGATGCATTTGAATTTCTTGGAGCCACTCTTGAGCGTCATACGCCCCACTCTTAGCGAGTCTACACTGAACAATTTAAAGGCTGTTGAGTACCAATGGGTTAGAACTTTGTACGTCGAAGGCTACGACAGCAATGAAATCAACCACTATATCCAAACGTGTTTCGGTGGAGATCCGACATTTGCCGATCTATTTCGTCGCGTGGCACTCGATCAAGAAAGCATCTATGTGCTATTGCAACACTTAGGTTGTGCTCCTTCTAGTAAAGAGTTCTAACTTCTAAGTCCCACCAAAAACCAGAAGCATAAATAAACCTACCTCCATAACCCTCATGAATGTCACTTGAATATTCTGTAACTACCTCTCGCTTACCCATACATTTTCAGTGCAATTTCAGGTTTTGTTGCATACAAATCATTGAAGTATCACGCATTGGAATATTCACAACATATCAATAGTACAACAGCCACTTATACTGAGTGTCTGATTTGTGAGACTAGTTCATTTCTACAAGTAACCAAAATGAAGTGGTCGGTATTTAGGAGAGAAGTAACTCGAAACTTTGGGTTTTAAAGTAGATATGAGCGCGATAGTTAACGAGTAACGCTGACACAAAAAACAAAAAGTAGCAGGCATAAAAAAACCCAAGTAAATACCTGGGTTAGAGTTACAAAAACCACTAATCATTAATAGCGTAAGGAACCTGATTAGTAGCCAGCTATGCGTAACCTGAGGGTTATTTTTATTACTGATCGGCGGCCAAACCAAATGATGTAATAAAAATGCCAATATAGAGCGACCTAACGGTCGCTCTTTTTCTTTCTTATAGAGTACAGCTTATCCTTTTACACCACCTGCCGTCAAACCACCAACTAACCAACGTTGAGCAAGTAAGAACACGATAGTAATCGGAAGTGCTGATAGTACAGCCGCTGCCGCAAAGTCACCCCATAGGTAGTTCTGAGGGTATAGGTACTGCTGCATACCTACTGCTAGCGTGTAAGAGTTCACATCTGTAAGTAGGATAGACGCTACTGGCACCTCACCCACTGTCGCGATGAAAGATAAGATAAACACAACCGCTAGGATTGGCACAGACAGCGGTAGTAGAACCAGTCTGAATGCTTGCCAAGGCGTTGCACCATCAAGGGCTGCTGCCTCTTCCAGAGAGTTATCAATCGTCTCAAAGTAACCCTTAATCGTCCATACGTGCAGTGCAATACCACCTAGGTAAGAGAAGATTAGACCACCGTGTGTGTTCAAGCCTAAGAACGGAATGTATTGACCAAGTTTGTCAAACAGCGCGTAGATTGCTACTAGAGCCAATACTGCTGGGAACATTTGGAAAATCATCATCGCTTTCAGGATTGTGTTCTTACCTTTAAAGCGCATACGAGCAAACGCGTAAGCCGATGTCGTAGACAGTGTCACAATCAGAATCGATGTGATACCTGCAACCTTCACTGAGTTCCATAACCAAGTTAGCACAGGGAACGGAGGTGACGTTACCGAGCCATCTGCGTTCGTTACTGACATACCCAATGCTAACTTCCAGTGTTCCAATGATGGGTTATCTGGAATCAAACTACCGGTTGCGAAGTTACCTTCACGGAACGAGATCGCGATGATCATCAGTAGTGGGAAGATAATCATTGCCAAGAAGCACCACAACACTGCATGCGTTGCCCACACTCGGTATTTAAGGCCTTTACCTTGTACCATAGCCATTGTCGTGCTCCTTAATCTTGAGACAGTTTAGTGAAACGAAGGTTTAGTAACGCTAGTGCACCAACCAATAGGAAGATAAGCGTTGCGATAGCACTTGCTAGACCGAAGTCTTGACCGCCGCCGCCTTCGAATGCAATTCGGTACGTGTAGCTTACAAGCAAGTCTGTGTAACCCGCTGGCTCAGAAGTACCAATCATGTTCGGGCCACCGTTCGTCAATAGTTGAATCATTACGAAGTTGTTGAAGTTAAAGGCAAACGCTGCAATCAATAGCGGTGTAAGCGGTTTAATCATCAATGGGAACGTAATGCGCTTGAAGTTATCAAGGAAGTTCGCACCATCGATTGCTGACGCTTCGTATAAATCATCAGGAATCGCTTTAAGCAGACCCATACATAGAATCATCATGTAAGGGAAACCTAGCCATGTGTTAACCATCAACACCATGGTTTTCGCTAAGATAGGGTCTGAGAACCAGTTCGGGCTTAAGCCGAAGATATTCTCGAGCACCATGTTGATCTCACCAAAGCTTTGGTTGAATAGACCCTTAAAGATAAGAATCGAGATAAACGCGGGTACGGCGTAAGGCAGAATCAGTAGAACACGATAAATAGAACGACCTTTCAACTCTTCCCATTGCACGATGTTAGCCAATACAAGGCCGATAACTAGCGTGAACGCTACGGTACATACCGAGAAGATAACCGTCCAAATAAAGATGCTGATAAACGGTTCTTTAATGCCGTCATCTTTCCATACACGCTCAAAGTTATGCGTACCAATGCTAACCACGAAACCTGGAGAGATGGTATTACCCGTAAACTCACCATTTGCATCAACAGGCTGGTAGAAACCCACATCCATATTTGGCTTGAGAACTTCACCCGTTTCATTGTTGATTAACGTTTCTTCATCGTCTTGTAGCGTGTAAAGCGGAGCAACAGAAGCAAACTTACGTAAGCCACTCATGCGGATGTCACCACCGTCAGGTAGATTGAAATCAACACCACTGATTGCTGCTCGGTTTTGAATGATCGCTTTGATCTTCTCTTTTTCACCTTGCGCAGACTCAATAACAGATAGGTCCATCTCTGTTTCTGTCATATTGTCTAGAGAAAATACGTCAGTCGCTAACAGTTGATCGCCATCTTTTACAACGATCTGGTGACCGTCATCTGTCTTGTACAAAGTAAATGGGTAGCTCTCACCGCTTTGGAAAGAACGGTCTAAAAGAACGGTTTGAGTACGCTCTAGAGAAAGTTGGTTTTTCGCGCTGTAGTTAGTAAACGCAAGCCCTACGGTGTATGCCAATGGGAAAAGAATGAACAAGATCATTCCGGCAATACCTGGGTAAATATAACGGTGGGCGTAAGTTTTTTTACTACCAAAAATGTAAAGTGCCAAAGCCGTTAAGATCACTGTAAGCAGCGCAAAAGCGAGCTCACCGCGAGAATACATTAGAATTGTAGCGTAGCCGTTTATTAAGCCAACGCTACCAAGCAACCCCCATTTAATGAAGACGCTTTTACTGCCTGGAAGGCTTGATGGTGCTGGGATAGCATCTGTACCTTGAACTGACTGCATAGAGGAACCTGCTAGCGATATAGATAAAAAAATAGAAAAGTAAGGAGAGGTTACCCTCTCCTTAAAAGGTAGTGCCTGGGTGTTACTTAACCATACGACCTTCAGCAGCTTTTAGTGCTTGGTCTACTGATTGACGGCCGTCAACTACGTTGCCGATCGCTTCTTCCATGCTGTACCAGAATGTTGTGAACTGAGGGATGTTAGGCATGATTTCACCGTTCATCGCGTTGTCCATTGTTGCTGCAATACGAGTATCGCTGTCTAGTTGACGTTGGAAAGAGTTAAGAGCAACAGCGCCTAGTGGCTTGTCGTCGTTCAGGCTCTTCATACCTTCATCTGTTAGTAGGTAGTTTTCCATGAACTCAACAGCTAGGTCGCGGTTTGGAGACGCAGTGCTGATACCACCTGCCCATACACCAACGAAAGGTTTAGACGCTTTACCGTTGAACTTAGGTAGTGTTGTTACGCCGTAATCTACGCCAGCTTTCTTGATATTTTCCCAACCCCAAGGGCCGTTGATTGTCATTGCAACGTTACCCGCAACAAATTCAGACTCAGCAACTGAGTAATCCATGTCTGCAGAGATAACCTTGTCTTGTACCATCTTCTCGATGAAACCTAGAGACTTCTGAACACCATCAGTCGCTACGCCCGCATCTTTAATGTCGTAACCTTCTGCAGTCTGTTTGAATGCGTAACCGCCGTCAGCTGCAAGTAGAGGCCATGTGAAGTAAGCGCCGCCACGTAAAGGCCACATGATCGCTTTCTTGCCGTCTTTTTTAAGTTCAGCATCAAGTGCTGGGATTTCTTCCCAAGACTTAGGTGGGTTAGGAACAAGCGCTTTGTTATAAATTAGCGAAACTGACTCAACAGCAACAGGGTATGCGATTGTTTTACCTTCGTATGAAACAGCGTCCCATGCGAAGTCTACGATACCTTCTTTAGTTTCTTTAGAAGGTTTGATATCAACAAGAAGTCCCGCTTCTGCATAGCCGCCAAAACGGTCATGTGCGTAGAAGATCATGTCTGGGCCATCGCCAGCTGCTGCTACTTGAGGGAATTTCTCTTCTAGCTTGTCAGGGAAAGCGACGGTTACTTTAACACCAGTATCTTCTTCGAAGCGTTTACCTACTTCAGCCATGCCTTCATAAGCTTTGTCACCACCTACCCAGATTGTTAGTTGTCCTTCTTCGATAGCAGCATTTGCACTAAAAGAACCCAGAGCAACTATTGTACCTAGAGCTACAGCGCTTAGAGCGTTTTTCATGTGAATATCCTTTTTATATTTATACGTAGGGCACATCTACCAAGACGAGCCAGTTTTCGGAGGTTATGATCTGAGAAAACAGACCCTAGCTCATCATCCTAGCCACTACGCCCTAGCTATTATGGCTTAAATTCGTGATCGCCATCCGGTCAGATTAGAGACTGCAATCACAAAACGTATACTCATCGTGATCAACATCACCGTTACGTGGTGGATTTATTTGAACTGGATCGCCAATTATTAATAACCCCATTTATCTACTCCTCCCCTCCTACTCCCCCTAGTTAATTTTCCATTAGGAGGATGTACCCTTACGCCAATTCACCGAAACTGCATTCATCCAAGAGTGGATAGTAAGAACCCTTTACCGGCAAGTGTTATGCGTTGACGCATTATTCATTTAGTTGGCTTCACTGCCCGCTGGTGTCTTATATTAGCATCGAGCTAAATCTGTGATTGAATCACGGGGGAGGTTTAGCTGGATGTGGGGGAAATGGGCATCAGTTTGGCTATGACGGGTGGGCTTGGTTAAAGAAGCCAAGTCTCACCCACTTTTTTCTTACTCACTCAATACTTACCAATTCCTACAGTTACTGCTGACCCAAAAATTTCTTATAATGATAAGCAGTAAAACTTAAAATTTGATCGATCGAGGACAAGCTAGATGGCGAGTGTCACGTTAAAAAACGTTTATAAATCATATGGTGATGTACAGATTTCTAAGGACGTAACCTTAGACATCAACGAAGGTGAATTCGTAGTATTCGTTGGACCATCAGGTTGTGGTAAATCGACGCTATTACGTTGTATCGCAGGTCTAGAAGACATTACGTCTGGTGATTTGTACATTGGCGACCAACGCATGAATGACGTTGAACCGTCAAAGCGTGGCGTAGGTATGGTATTCCAATCGTACGCGCTTTACCCTCACCTTAACCTATACGACAACATGTCTTTCGGTCTTAAGCTAGCAAACGCAAATAAAGCTGAGATCGACAAACGCGTTGAACATGCTGCAGAAATCCTTCAGCTTGGTCACCTTCTTGAGCGCCAACCTAAAGCGCTTTCTGGTGGTCAACGTCAACGTGTTGCGATTGGTCGTACTCTGGTTTCTCAACCAAACGTATTCCTACTTGATGAGCCTTTATCAAACCTAGATGCCGCGCTACGTGTTCAAATGCGTTCGCAAATCACCAAGCTACAGCGTCAACTGGGTTGTACCATGATCTACGTTACCCACGACCAAGTGGAAGCGATGACAATGGCGGATAAGATCGTTGTTCTGGATGGTGGTTATGTATCTCAAGTCGGTAAGCCGCTTGACCTTTACCACTACCCTCAAAACCGTTTCGTTGCTGGCTTTATTGGCTCACCGAAGATGAACTTCATGTCGGTACACATTGAACAAGCTGAAGCAGAACGCGTATTGGTACAACTTTCTAATGGCATGACTTTCTGGATCCCTGTTGATGGTACGACTGTCAATGCTGGCGATCGTATGTCTCTGGGTATTCGCCCTGAACACTTGATGTCTGCTGAATCAGGTGACGCGACGATTGAAGCTGACGTGATGATGGTAGAGAAACTAGGTAACGAAACTCAGGTTTACCTAAACCTTGAAAGTGCCGATGCTGATGTTATCTATCGCCAGCCAGACACGTTGAAAATCGAATCAGGTGACAAGTTGGCGATTGGTATTCCAGCGCACCGTTGTCACCTGTTCCACAGCGATGGCCGCGCATGTCGTCGTTTGTACAAAGAATACGGCACAGACTAATCGCTTAGCCTTTTAGGATATAACTTGCCCATATCGAATCCCTCTTACTCAGTAAGGGGGATTTTTTTATGTGCTGGATATTTTTATGTGTTGGATACGAGTTTCACTTACATTGAATAGTTCATGAGTCAGCCACTCGGTCTTTCGCTAGCGGCAATAAAAAAGGTCTAGCAAGCGCTAGACCTTTATCTGTTAGTTAGGCTATGAACCCAACCGCTAATATCACTTCTTTCAGACATGAAACCTGTCTAAATCAACTTAGTGAATTGGCGTATCATTCTGTTTGTTGAACTGGCCAAAATGCTTCTCTAACACTTCAGGAGTCAGTTTGCCTTCCGCCTCTAGTCGCTTGAACTCAGCAACAATTGCTTTTTGCTCTTCAAGTGATGGCAGTTTCACCTCAGGCTCATCGCCCATCTCTTGAGTCATCTGCTCTAGTTCTTTTTCAAATTCGCTCATGATACTTACCTAAATATTAAACCTAACGAGATTTTACTCATTTACGCCCTATGATGCTAGGGTGATTAAAAGCAAAGCCCGAAACCAGATCAAGCTAAAGGCAGTTAGAGGCAAATTAGCGCACTAATAAAAAGAGCCGGATTCACGATGAAATGACCCCAGCTCTTCGTCTATATCCCTTTCTAAGTCATGTTACAGCTTGAAAGAATTAAAGCTTAAATGAACCAACCATCTTATCTAGACGAGACGATAGATCACGAAGCTCTTGGCTCGCTTCAGCAAGTTGCTCAGCCGTGCCCGTTGTCACTTCGTTGATTGCGTTAATCTCTTCAATGTTCTGGTTGATGGTGTGAACTACGGTTGATTGCTCTTCCGTTGCCGTTGCCACTTGAGTGTTACGGTCTGTGATATCAACGATACGGTCTGAAATGCCACTCAGCACGTCTACCGCTTCATCCGAAGCCGATACACCTTCAAGGGTAATCACCTTACCCGCACTCATTGCCGTTACCGCATCTTTAGCATCGCTTTGCAGTTGGTTGATCATCTTTTGAATCTCTTCCGTTGAATCTGCGGTACGGCTTGCTAGGTTACGTACTTCATCCGCTACAACCGCAAAACCACGACCTTGCTCACCAGCACGGGCGGCTTCAATTGCAGCGTTCAATGCGAGTAAGTTAGTTTGCTCTGAAATATCACGAATAACACCCAGAATAGAACCGATGTCTTGAGTTGTAGAAGCCAGTTGCTCTACTACCTGACCTGTGCTTTCAATATCTTGCGCCAAACGGCTGATCGCGTCTTTTGCTTTGTTCACCACAGAGCGACCTACTTCCGTATTGCCTGAAGCTTGAGTTGCCGTTTCTGCTGCGGTTGCCGCGTTCGATGCAATCTCACTGATGGTCATACCCATTTGGTTAATGGCAGCTACGACTTGAAGGGTTTGGTCGCGCTGTTCTTGGCTGTTGTCGTGGGTGATGTGAGCTTTATTCGAAACACTCTCTGCAGCCACTTGAAGCGCTTGGCTTGTCGAACACACCTCTTTCATCGACTCGTGAATCTTTTCAATGAATCCGTTGAAGCCTTTTGAAAGCTGTGCAATTTCATCGTTGCCTTTCACTTCGATACGCTGTGCAAGGTCACCGTCGCCTTCACCTAAGTCGCCGAAACGCTTAGCCAAAAGCTTGATCGGTTGAGTAATGCTGTTCGCCAGAACTACGCCCATTAGGATAAACACTAATGCCACAACCGCAGTCATGATCAGCATCTTCTGCGCTGTCGCATCTAACTCTGCAAACACTTCACCAGTCGGAACGACACCAATAACAAACCAGTCCATTGAAGACACATACAAGCTCGCCACGAACAGCTCTTGGCCTTGGCTTTCAGTGGTAATCAGGTTAAAACCCGACTTGTTCAGTAGTTGGCTTGCTTGAGGACCGTAAAGTTGTTGAAGTGAAGAGTCACTGCGAGAACGCTCACGGTGAATTTGAACATCACCTTGGCTATCGGTTAAGAATACGAAGCCGGTATTTTCAATCTTAAAGCCGTTCAGCAGGTTAACCATGTCATCCATCGACTTTGATAGACCAGACATCGCCAAACCAGAAGGTTGTTGATAGTTAGCAAACATCTTCACTTCGCCATTGGCTTCTTGGAACATGCTCACCATGGTCGGCTGTCCAGATTGCGTAAAGCCAAAGAACCAACCATCTTGCTGTTGGTTTAACTGACGTAGGAAGCCATTTTGGTTCCAGTAGTAAGCAGTTTGACGGTTCGCCACTGAGGCATCGTTCAACTGATACTGGTTACGAACATTGTTCAGCTGTTTCACCAGTTTATTTTCTAGTGCGGGATCGCGATCGGTCGATTCGATAGCATCAGAAATAAATTCATTTGAAGCAATTTGCTCCGCCGCTAGTAATAGCTGAGAGACTTCTCGGTCAATTTCACCATTGATTCGCTCTAGCATTCCTGGAAGTTCAATATCGATCAATCGATGACTTAATACATCTCTTGCTTGTTGTTGTGCCATTGCGCCGACAATCACTGTCGATGCAAGAACCGCAAAGGTAATTCCAAGTACAACTTTTTGCTTGATACTCAGAGAGTTAGTTTTAAACATATTTGGACCTTTAAAAAGAATCGCTCGTTATTGGTATACCCTGAACAGGACTTTTTTAGTGCACTCCAACAAGCAATGCACAATCTGAGTGATGTATCGGCCACAACCAATAAAACTAGAGACTTTCTTCTCAAAAAACTGCAAATATGATGTAACAATTAGAAATATTCACCTTGAGCATGAATTAACTAAGCAAATACCGCATTGTCGAGAGTCAATTTTAGTTCTCACCCCCTGAGACCCAACCGAACTCAAACCACTCCCCACCGCCGAGCTTTTGTATATAAAAACCAATTGATATAGTAATAATCACAACCTAACGATTTTTTTAGCTAACCACTTGTAAATATTTCCAATTTTGAAAAAATAAATTACGCAAATGTACTGGAACTTTTTCCTCGAAATCAGTGACCAATACTCAAAATAAAAATCAAATGGATACCCAGAGAGTCCAAAATGCACAAAACAAATTTCGAAGTCCTTCAAAACTATCTAGAGTCTCAAATCATTGGTCAAAAAGAGCTCGTTAAGCAACTGATGATCGCCCTTTTAGCAGATGGTCATATCCTCGTTGAAGGACCTCCCGGCTTAGCAAAAACTCGCGCAGTAAAATCATTGGCTGACTGTGTTGAGGGTGACTTCCACCGTATTCAATTCACTCCCGATCTGTTGCCAGCTGATTTGACGGGTACCGACATTTTTCGCCCTGAGACTGGGGAGTTCACTTTCCAATCAGGCCCGATTTTCAACTCATTGATTCTAGCGGATGAGATCAACCGTGCTCCGGCGAAAGTTCAAGCGGCAATGCTGGAAGCGATGGCAGAAAAACAAGTAACTGCCGGTCGAAAAACCTATGCGCTGCCTGAGCTATTTTTGGTAATGGCAACACAGAACCCAATTGAACAAGAAGGGACTTACCCGCTACCGGAAGCTCAGTTAGACCGATTCTTGCTTCACCTAGAGGTTGAATACCCAGATATGGAAAGCGAGCTTGAGATCTTACGACTCAACCGTGGTGAGGCTCAAGGTAACGAATCAGCTCAGCCACAACAGATATCTCAGCAAACGATCTTTGAAGCGCGCCAAGAAGTGCTCAACACTCACATGGCAGACACCATTGAGCAGTACATCATCAGACTGGTTATGGCGACTCGCCAACCTAAGCAATACAGTGACCAACTTGATCAATGGTTAGACATGGGTGTCAGCCCGCGTGCAACCATTGCGTTAGACCGTTGTGCCCGCGCTCACGCTTGGCTTGCAGGACGAGATTACGTCACTCCACAAGACGTTCAAGCGATGGCATTCCCTGTGTTACGCCACCGTCTACTGCGCAGCTACCACGCACAAGCTGAAGGTGTCACCGCAAACCAAGTGATCGCACACCTTATTTCATTGGTTGGCAGCGCATAGGGATACGCGCATGAATAATCAACTACCCAACCATAGTGACGGTGTCACGTTAAACCTGGACGAACTTCTGCAATACAAAGCGCAGTCTGTTCGCTGGTTGCCTCCCGCCAAGAGCCTTTGGTCACAGCTTAACGGCCAACACGAGAGCAACCGTAAAGGTCGCGGGATGAATTTCTCTGAAGTTCGTCAATATCAAGCGGGAGATGACATTCGCAGCATTGATTGGCGTGTAACAGCCAGAACGGGCAAAGCGCATACCAAACTTTTCTCTGAAGAACGAGAACAGCCTGT
Organism: Vibrio sp. 10N.261.52.C11; assembly: GCF_041471405.1. Lineage (NCBI taxonomy): Bacteria > Pseudomonadati > Pseudomonadota > Gammaproteobacteria > Vibrionales > Vibrionaceae > Vibrio > Vibrio sp. 10N.261.52.C11. The sequence continues at coordinate 168,905 of NZ_JBFROI010000004.1, read as the reverse complement.
CATTTTATTCTTGGATCTATCAAGCAGTATGATTTTCGGCTCAACCTTGTTGCTGAAATCGGTTCAACTTGCACACTTTGCTAGCCAACTGTGCTGGCTTACTGTGGCTCAAAAAGATCGAATTGGCGCGGTGATCGATACTGGCAAAGAGGTCATTGAGATTAAGCCAAGTGCAAGCAACCATGCTCCACTGCGTATTTTGCAAAAAGTCATAGAAATCAATAATGCAGCGCTGACTCATCACGACAATCATAATGACACAACCTTAGAGCATGGGCTGAAATCTCTGCACCAGCTTTGCCCTAAAGGAAGCGATATTATTATGCTCAGTGACTTTGTGCGTTACCAAGAAAGTGACTACTCACTTATCAGTCAAATTCGCCGACACAACAGAGTACGTCTGGTGCATTTCTACGACCCACTAGAGCAAGGTGAAACCACCTATAAAGGCTCTAAACAGGTCACCGATGGCAGCAAAACTCAATGGTTTAATTTCTCTTCTAATAAAGAAAAGCAAAAGCTTAACCATGCTTTTTCGCTTAAGAAACAGCAGCTGCAACAGATGGGGTTATCTCTCGCGATACCTTATAGCTCGCTGTCGAGTGCGCAGTCACTCATGAGCCAGATATCAGGAGCTCAGTCATGAAACAGCCCTTAGATTTAAGTCCGGTGATTGCGCCAGACGCCCCGACTTGGTGGCCTTTGGCGTGGGGTTGGTGGGCAGTCATTATCACAGCCATTTTCCTGATTGCCTTGGTGTTTTTCATTCTAAAACGTAGAAAAAACAATCAACAGGCGAAACAAGAAGCGCTGTCTTACTTTAGTAATAGTCAGTCCCAAGATGGCTTGTCTCCGAGCAAAGCTCAAGACATCGTTCGTCAAGCAGCACTGAGCTATTTCCCTCGTGAAAAAATTGCAGGTTTGTCTGGTGATGATTGGTTGAAGTTCTTAGATGCGCAATTGGCGAAGCCGTTATTTGTAGCAAAACAATCCCAGTGGCAACAAGCGCTCTATCAAGATGTAGCCCTTATGAACGACGAACAGAAAAAGGCTCAACAACAATTAGTTAATGATTGCGAAACTTGGCTTCGTAAAGCCCTTCCTCCTAAGCGAGGTCTTTATGAGTGATTTTCTAAGCCCTATGTTTCTAAGCGGGGACTTGCTAAACATCGAGTTCGTTTGGTGGTGGATGTTCTTCATCGCGCCACTGCCGTTGCTCGTTTACTTGTTCTCACCAAAGTCAGAATCAAGCCATGTCCTAAGACTTCCATTTCTGCCAGAAGACAGTAATACCAAAACACCGAGCAGTCGCTTACCAAAGGCGTTGTCCGTGATTATCTGGCTTCTGCTGGTTACGGCGAGCGCGCGCCCTGTATGGTATGGCGAACCGGTAGAGTTTCAACCGAAACATCGTGATTTGATGTTGGTTGTCGACCTCTCCTACTCGATGAGCCAAGAAGACATGCAGTTCGATGGCGAATACATCGACCGCTTGTCGGCGGTGAAACGCGTATTGAGTGACTTTATTGAGCGTCGTAAAGGTGACCGAGTTGGACTGGTGTTATTTGCTGATCACGCCTACTTGCAGACCCCGCTTACGCTAGATAGAGATACGCTTTCACAACAGCTCAATCAAGCGGTGTTAAAGCTGATTGGTACTCAAACAGCGATTGGTGATGGTATTGGTCTTGCCACCAAAACCTTTGTCGATAGCGATGCGCCCCAACGTGTAATGATTCTACTCAGCGACGGCAGTAATACCGCCGGGGTATTAGACCCATTAGAAGCGGCGGATATTGCAAAGAAATACGACGCAACGATTTACACCGTGGGTGTCGGTGCAGGCGAGATGATGGTCAAAGAGTTCTTCATGACGCGCAAAGTCAATACTGCTCAAGACTTGGATGAACGTACACTAATAGAAATTGCCAAACGCACCGGCGGTCAGTACTTCCGAGCGCGTGACAGCAAAGAGTTAGCGACGATTTACGACACCATTAACCAGTTAGAGCCCGTGACGAACGCCACTAAGATCTGGCGACCGCAACAAGAGTGGTTTGTATGGCCACTGTCGGCGGCAATGTTCTTCGCATTTATGCTGTTAGCCATTAGGAGAAACAATGTCTAACTTTACTTTTATCTACCCATATTGGTTCTTGGCGCTTGTCGTGCTGCCCGCTATTTGGTGGCTGAGCAAGACACAATCTAAGCAAGGATTACTCGCGTCACACATCGCGCGATACTTGGCACCAGAATCGAGTAAGCCATCGAAAAATCGCAGTACTTACTTCGGAATTTGGTGGCTGGTCGGCGTTATTGCATTAGCTGGACCAAGCTTCGAGAAAAACGAACAGCCGAGCTTTGAAAAAACGCAGGCACGAGTTGTGATCATGGATATGTCGATGTCTATGTATGCCACCGACATTAAGCCGAATCGCTTAACTCAAGCGCGATACAAGGCTCTGGATCTGCTTTCATTGTGGAAAGAAGGGCTAACAGGCATGGTGGCGTATGCTGGGGATGCTTACACCATTAGCCCGCTAACGTCAGACTTCAACACCATCAAAAACCTAGTGCCTAACCTATCGCCAGATATCATGCCTTATCAAGGTGGTGATGCCGCATCAGCCGTTAAGCTTGCGATTGATATGATGACTCGCGCGAAGATCTATCAAGGTGATTTGGTATTGATTGCTGATGACATCGATGACCAAGAGCAGAAGCAGATCGACTCCCTACTCTCTGGCAACGATTGGACATTGTCGATTCTAGCTGTAGGGAGTGAAAACGGTGCGCCAATCTCGTTACCTACGGGGTCGATGCTGCAAAGCGACTCAGGACAAACCGTGGTGGCAAGAACCAACTTGAAGAACATGCGCGAGCTTACACGCAGCTCTGGTGGCACGTTCACTGAAGTTCAATTTGATAACTCAGATGTTGAACACATCGCGAGCTACCTCGACCGCGTTGCAACAACATCGGAAGTAACCAAGACCAAGAACTCACTCAACACCAGAGTGAACAACGGTTTCTGGTTACTGCCTTTGCTATTACTTCCGGCACTTGGATTATTCAGGAAAGGGGTTATTTGGTGTGCCTTAGCTGGAGTTATCTCTTTTAGCCAACCAAATACTGCGTTTGCGAACCCGTGGAAAACCAATGATCAAGTAGGCTATCAGCTGTATCAGGACGAGGACTTCCAACAAGCTGCTGAACAGTTCACCCAACAAGAGTGGAAAGGCATTGCTCAATACAAAGCCGGTGATTTCGAAGCCGCAGAGCAGACGCTGCAAGAGCTTTCTAGTGAAGATGCTCGCTACAACCTTGCTAACGCTCAAGCCCAACAAGGTAAGTACGACCAAGCGATCCAAGAGTATCAACGTATTCTTGAAAGCAACCCTGAACATGCTTATGCGAAGAAGAACCTAGAGATTGTCGAACAGGCTCAGAAGCAACAGCAACAGCAACAGCAACAGCAACAGCAACAGCAACAGCAACAGCAACAGCAACAGCAAGGCGATTCTGACTCCAAAGACCAGAAAGACCAAAATCAGCAAGGTCAGCAAGGT
>NZ_JBFROI010000004.1:151751-164544 GCF_041471405.1 Vibrio sp. 10N.261.52.C11 | reverse complement strand
AGGTCAGCAAGGTCAGCAAAATGATTCTTCGCAAAGCTCTCAGGATCAACAACAAAGCTCCGCTGACAATGGCAAGTCGCAAGATCAAAGCAGTAACCAAGATCAACGCGGTAGCCAAGACCAAAACTCATCTCAAGGCCAACCTGAAAATCACTCTGACTCTGAAAAGTCTAAACAAGACGACAAGCAAGCCACGCAACAAAGTAACAGTGATCAGCCGAAACAGAGTGACCAAGAAGGCGCTACACCTCAAAGTGCTAGCGCACAACAAGCTTCAAAAGAAGATGGTGAGCAAAGTAGTCAGCAAGCTGTAGCACAAACCTCAGATCAACCTCTGTCGAGCGACCCTGACATGCGAAAACTTGAGCAAGTAGAAAGCGCCCGTGACCCGAGCCAACTGCTTAAAGCGCAAATGATTTTACAAGCACGACAAAAAAGTGCTCCTAACAACCAGAACAAAAAGTGGTAACCATGCGATTTTTAAACAAGCCATTTTTATCCGTACTCCTAACATTGTTGTTGGGAGCTTTCTCGTCCTTCTCAGTATTGGCTGCAAACGCCGTGGCGAGCGTTTCACATAACAGTGTCACCAAAGATGAAGTGTTCCTTCTTAGAGTTGCAACCGATGAAAAGGTCTCCTCTGATGCTCTAGATCTAACAGCGCTCCAGCAGGATTTCTATGTTGGCACACCAAACTTTGGGTCTTCGATGCGAATCGTCAATGGCAGCCGTTCGGTATCAAGTGAATGGAACATTAGCCTTGCTCCACTGCGTTTGGGTAAGTTGCAAATCCCGAGTTTTGATATTGAAGGGGCAAAAACCAAGCCTATCACCATCAATGTTGCAATTAACAAAGCCGCTCCAACTCAACATGATATGGCAGAGTTCCAGCTTAATCTCAGCAAGAACTCGCTGTACCCAGAAGAAGTGGCTGAGCTTGATGTAAAACTCATCATCAAAGCTGACCCAAGAAGGCTGCAAGATCCTAAAATAGCGCCACCGAGCTCGCCGGGCTTAGATGTGGAACCTATTGGTGAATCGAAGCAATTTCAAGATGTTCTCAATGGACAAGAGGTGACGGTAGTTCAACAGTCTTTCCGTATCTCTTCACAAAAGGCCGGACAGTTTAAGCTGAATGGACCGAAGCTGAATGGAGCCGTTGTTTACTCAACCAACAACTCCAGTACAACGCGTCTGTTCCAGCTCGACACGCCCGTTGAAATCTTAGATGTAACTGTGAAGGACGTACCAAAAGGCTACCAAGGTGAGTGGTTACCAACATCAAACTTCAAACTGATTCAACAATGGTCAGATAGCCAAGGCAATCAACTGGGAAATAGTAATGGTTTAGAAGGCGACAACCAAACCATTGAAATGGAAGCGGGTGATTCGTTAACTCGTACCATCACGATGACGGCTAGCAACTTAACGCAACACCAGCTGCCAAAACTGAATATCACCTACCCTATTTCGGTACGTGTTTATGAAGAGAAGCCGCAATTTGGCACAACTCAGTCAGGTGATTCTGTCGTTGTTTACAAGCAAGTCTTGATTCCGAAAGAGGCAGGAAACATCTCGCTTCCTGATGTGTCTCAAGCTTGGTTTAACACCGATTTGCAATCAGAACAAACCAGCAAAGCGCAGGGGCTAGAGTTAGCGGTAAAAGCAAGTGATCGCGCAGCGTCAAGCACTCCACCAGTTACTGCTACGCCCGCCCAACAAGTAAGCCCGACGGTTGTTACTGTGGATAGCCCAGGGATCTGGCCTTATCTCACCGCCCTATTTGCAGCTTTGTGGCTAATCAGCTCAGCATTGGCATTCTACTTCTGGTCACGCCGCGGTGTAACGACAAAACCAACACACACTGTTGAACGTCAATCAGATACCGCAGAAGCGCTTATTGAAGCTCTAAGAACGAAAGATGGCGTGATGACCAGAACCTTATTTGAGCAATGGAAATCCGAAAATACAGATCTAAGTGATGAGACGTTACAAACCGTTGAAGCCGAACTCACCAAGCTAAACCAAAGCCTTTATGGTGAAGCCGGTTCACCAGCCCAAACATGGAGCCCTGAGCTGGCAATCAAAACGGTGAAGAAGCCCAAGAGAGTTGCGAGTAAAAAGCATAATAGTTCGCTAGAAAATCTTTAGTCGACGCTGTTCATCAAGAACAGTAAAACACAAAGGCCGTTGATCATCTTGAGATCAACGGCCTTTATTTTAAGAAAGAGAGGCTGTGACTTTTTTACGTTTTAAGGCAGAAACAATTCGATTTCGCCCCGAGTCTTTGGCTTGATACAAGGCTTTATCTGCCTTGCCATACAACAAATCAAAATCGAACTGATGCTGGTCAGACGTTATCGAGGCATAGCCAACGGATGCCGTTAAATATGGGCTGGTACTACTTTCACAATGGAGGATTTTTGCCTCTTCAATGCATTTTCTAATCGACTCTGCACGTTGCTTTGTCTCTGAGTGATTCGTGCCAATCATCAACAACATAAACTCCTCTCCGCCAATCCGGCAGAAGGTTTCTTTATCATTGTGAACATGGGCATTCAGTATCTCACCTACCGTCCTCAGAGCCGCATCCCCTTCAGTATGACCATAGACACTGTTGTACAAACCAAAGTGGTCGAGGTCGACAAGAATCAAACCAAATGTAATTTCGTTCTGTAAGGCAAAGGCACCTTGATCGTCACCGTTCAAGTCTTCTAGAACCTGCGACAACATACGGCGGTTTCCAAGGCGCGTAAGAGGATCTAGCTTAGAAATGATATCCAATTGCTCATTCGCCAACTCTAGCTCTTGGGTACGCTTACTGACTTCTTGCTCCAATGTTTCATTGAGCTTTTTCAGTTCTTCTTGAGCCATGGTTCTTTGCAGCACCTCAGCAAGGCTCGAAGCAAAGATACGTATTACCTCACGAAGCTGTGAGGTTAAAGGACTGCGAGTTAATAGGTTATCAGCAGCGATAAACGCAATCGGCTCACCCGTATTGGTGGTGAGCATGGTCATTGCCGTCCAACCGACTCCCACAATATTGAAATCGTGATAGATAGGAACTGATTCTTCAAAGGCAACTTGATTAGGGCAAGCACGAGCTGCGGCTACAATGTCACGTTCCACCAGCTCAGAGCGATAATAGGACTCATCGACAATATCGCCTTTGATGTCAGTGCCCCAAGTACCTTGCATGTAACTGCACTTTTTGTCTGTTAGGAAAACAGCCAGTCGATCGATACCTAGATGTTGAATCGCAAAACTAACCGCGGACTTACAGACTTCACTGACGCTATCGCATCGAGACAGCTCAACCATACTCGAGTGCAACATACGTATGTTCTGCTCTTGGCGCTTGCGAATATAGATTTGAGAAAGCAAAGAGCCAAAAGACTCAAGCATCTGCTTTTGATAGTTAGTAATCGGTGAGCGATGAATGTAGTTATCCATGGCGATCCAGCCGACAGGTTTGTCGCCTTCACGTAAGATAAGCATGCCATTCCACCCCTGCCCGACCACCTTACCTTCTGTATACAGGGGCGCATTATCGATGATGACTAGATTAGTATGGTTATCAGACAGCGCTTCAATGTATTCCGCTTCAAGTTGGTGCAAATCGTATTGAGTGTGGTGTTCACTGTTGGTTTTACCCGCTTCGTCAGTGCCATAAGTGCCGCTGAAACAACGCTTTTTCATATCAAGCAACATGAAGATCGCACGATCAAACCCTAACCTGTCTCGCACAGCCTCAACCGATGCTTTATACAAAGCATCGAGTGACTCAGGGTTAGAAAGCTCAAGCGCGACCTGATGAACCAGCTTCATGTTCTCTACAAACAGCTCACGTAACTTTATCTCATCTAAGTATTGAGCTTCACGTGTGTCTCTGTGTTTGATTTCTAGCGCCGCGTTCTTTTCGGCACGAATACATTGCCAACGGGCAGCCGCGAGCTGTAACACATCAAGATCTTGGTCAAAGGTTTGATTAACCTTCTCAGCATTGCAATTTTGAACAATTAAATAAGTTCTGGAGGCAGGTGCGTTGTCGAGCATCATGATAAACGACTCCCCACCAAGCACTTTCATGTGTTCCCACTTGCAGGTGTTGATAGCCATTGGCAAAACCCCGTCTGCGGTATCAAACTGTGAGACCCACGGCCAAAATGTAGAGGGGTAGCTCGCCAATGAGGTTAGATCGCCATAAGAAAAAAGCGGTAATGCGTCGCTCTCCGGCGTCGGTTCAGCAAATATTCCTATCCCTTTTGGAGTAAGTACCTTAACCAGATAGTCAAAAAGAGACTCAGCCAACAGACGATGGTCGCGTGTCGCAGATATTTGTTTTGCAAAGGCTTTAACAGGCACAGCTTCCTTCCATTGGCGATTAAGAATAAAGCAAAAATACAGAAGGCTTGATATGCAATCAATGTAAGTAAAAATGAGATGTTAAGCGGGTCGCAGTTTCACCTTTAACATTATCACAAGCATGAGAAGGACGACAAAAATGGGATTCTCTGCCCAAAATCACATCGACATTGGGGATTTTTTAGACACATAAAAAAGCCCCACCTATAGTGGGGCAAAACTTCCATCGCTTATAGTTATAGTGATAATTCTGTTGTTCTATTCGATTATCTAACCTGCGTTTCAGTTAGTGTGTAAAGGTATCTAATCGCTTAAATACCACACGTAAATCGTCGATTAACCGAAGTCACCGTTTACGTAACCTTTAGTACGATCATCTTTTGGTTCACTGAAGATAACGCTGGTTTCGTTATGCTCTACAAGCTCTCCCATTAGGAAGAAAGCCGTGCGGTCTGAGATACGACGCGCTTGCTGCATTGAGTGCGTTACGATAACGATAGTGAAGTCTTTCTTCAGATCTTCCATCAATTCTTCAATCTTGTGTGTCGCGATTGGGTCTAGAGCCGATGTTGGTTCATCCATCAGGATTACATCTGGTTCCATTGCAATGGTACGTGCGATACATAGACGCTGTTGTTGACCACCAGACAGACCAAATGCATGCGCTTTAAGACGGTCTTTTACTTCATCCCACAGTGCAGCACTGCGTAGCGAGCGCTCAACCACTTCATCGATGTGTTTTTTGTCTTTGATACCTTGAGCACGTAGGCCGTATGCCACGTTCTCGTAGATGCTCATTGGGAACGGGTTTGGCTTTTGGAATACCATGCCTACGCGGATACGTAGGTCAGCGACATCGATATTACCGTAGATGTCAGTGCCATCCATATCCAGCTTACCCTTAATCGTAACGCCTTCAATTAGGTCATTCATGCGGTTCAAACAACGCAATAGTGTTGATTTACCACAGCCAGACGGGCCAATCAGAGCAGTAACCTGGCGAGTTGGAATTGGCAGGTTGATAGATTTAAGCGCTTGGTTGTCGCCGTAAAACAGATCTAGGTTCTCAATATCAAATTTATTCATGTTCGTAATCTCTAAATTCTTAAATTCGTGTCTAACTTGATGCTTTCTTTATCACGGGGGCTCGCTTTATTTATGAGCCAGCTAATGAGCTTAGTAAGTTGCCGTGTTGAAGCGTCTCGCAATCAGTTTTGTAACCATGTTGATCAAGAGAACCAGTACGATTAGGACTGTCGCCGTGCCGTAGGCTTGGTTCCACTCATCGATAGTAAATAGCTCTGTTGTCAGCTTATATAGGTGAACCGTTAGTGTACGGCCAGAATCGAATACCGACTCAGGAACACGTGCCACCATACCTGCTGTTAAAAATACAGGTGCTGATTCGCCAATTACACGACCAATACTAAGAATGACCGAAGTTAAGATACCTGGCATTGCGCTTGGTAAGATCAAACGCCAGATAGTGTAGATTTTTGAAGCGCCAAGGCCGTATGAGCCTTCGCGGTAAGTTTGTGGCACTGCCATCAATGCTTCTTCTGTAGTACGAATGATTACAGGAAGAATCAGGATACTTAGCGTTAGTGCACCCGACAGAATCGAGAAGCCAAGACCAAGAATCGAAACAAAGAAGGTCATACCGAACAGACCAAAGATGATCGATGGGATACCAGCTAACGACTCAGTACAGAATCGAATCACTTTCACCAATCGGCTACCTACTTTCGCATATTCAGTTAAGTATATCGCCGTCATGATGCCCAGTGGCGCGGCTACCGCAATCGATGCGATTACCATGTAGATCGTGGCAATGATCATTGGGAAAATACCACGTTCTTCACCAGTACGAGTGTAATCGTCAGTGATGAAGTTCCAATCTACGTATTGCAGACCGTTCGATAGGATGTACCAAATAATCCAGAATAAGAAACCAACGGTTACAGCTGCAGCTGCCCAGATAAAACCTTTTAGGATGTTATCTTTGGTTTGACGTGCTTGTTTTAGTTTTACGCGATCCATATTACTTATCCTCGCCTACTTCGCTTTTTCACGGTTAAGATAAAGTAGAGCACCATTTAACATCATGATGAACACTAGAAGTACAACACCTGTTGCGTACAGTGCGTTAGCGTGAACGCCACTTGCGTAAGACATTTCAATTGCAATGTTTGCTGTTAGCGTACGAGCAGAGTCCAAAATGCCTTCTGGCATTGCTGGCGCGTTACCCATAACCATGATGATTGCCATCGTTTCGCCAAGTGCGCGGCCGATACCCAAAATCACACCAGTCATAATGCCTGAACGTGCAGCAGGAACGAGTAGCTTAAAAATCGTGTAGATTTTCGAAGCACCCAGTGCAAGTGAACCTTCTTTGTATGTACGAGGTACCGCACGAATCGAAGTTTCAGAAACCGTGATAACGGTAGGAAGAATCATGATACCCAGAACAATGATACCCGCCAGGATAGTGTTACCCGCTGGTACTTGGAAAACGTTTTGAATCATTGGAACGATAATTACTAGACCGAAGAAGCCGTAAACTACCGACGGGATACCCGCTAGAAGCTCAACTGCTGGTCGAATAATATCTGCAAGACGCTTTGGAGCAATCTCAGCAATAAAAATAGCGGTTAATACACCAACTGGCACACCAACAACTACAGCTCCAAGTGTCGAAACAATCGATGCAACAATCATGGTTGCAACACCGAATAGAGCTGGAGGTAACCAGTCAACACCCAGAACGATGCCAGAAACACCGGCCTCTTGGAATGCAGGGATACTCTCTGCAACGATAAAGTAAGCGATAACGGCTAGTGATACGATGCCGATTACAGCACTCGATAAGAACAAGCCGTGGAAGATTCTTTCTCTCCAGTCGATGCGCTTCTTAGCACGTAGACTTGGCTTGTTGATTTGAGTCGCTTCAGTATTCATAAGCTTTTCACTATTTGCGATGGTCATATATAAAATCTCAAACTTTGTGGCTCAATAAGAGCTCGAAATAAACAAAGTTGAAAGAAAAGGCTCAGCCTAAAGCAGGCTGAGCAATAATTAAGATTGAGTCAGTTAAGATTAGTTAACTGTGATGTAGCCTTTCTTACCAGCGATAGCTTGAGCTTCATCTGCAACCATCCAATCTAGGAATTGTTGAGTTTCAGCTGTTGGAGCGCCTGCTTTGTAAAGAACTAGGAATGGACGAGCAACTTTGTAAGAACCGTTCTTAACGTTGTCTACAGTCGCAGCAGCGCCGTCGATAGTTAGAGCTTGAACAGATTCGTCAACTGTACCTAGAGAGATAAAGCCGATAGCGTATGGGTTGCTTGCTACAGAAACTTTAAGTGCGCCGTTACCGTTTGCAACTTGTGCACGTTGAGAGATAGCCGATACTTTCTTATCGCCAATCTTCTTCTTAAGCTTCATGATGTCTTCGAATGCACCACGTGTACCTGATGCAGTATCACGAGTGATTGCTACGATTGGTTTATCAGCGCCGCCAACATCTTTCCAGTTAGTGATGTCGCCTTTGTAGATTGAAGTGATTTGCTCAGCAGTAAGAGCAGATACTTCGTTGTTCGGGTTAACAACAACTGCGATACCGTCACGAGCGATAACTAGCTCTTTCAGGTCAGCTGTTTTCTCTTCTTCTTTTAGGTCACGAGAAGAGATACCAAGGTCAGCACTTCCATTTTTTGCTGCTTTGATGCCTGCAGAAGAACCTGGTGCTTGAATTTCGATGAACACTGGTTCGCCTTTATTCATGTAGGTTTCTGCAAAAACTTCAACCAGTGGAGAAGCACTGTTAGAGCCAACTACAGAGATAGTTTCTTTAGCTGAAGCTGTATTCACTGTTAGAGCGCCTAGTAGTGCGATTGCACCGATAACTGTCTTTTTCATCACAAATTTCCTTTAGTGGCGTTATTGCCGTAATGTTTTGCTTGAACGAGGCCTACTTTAGAATCCGAATGTGACAGTTGTGTTTCACTTAATTGAAGCCTATATGACAACTACAAATTAATGGCTAATTTCTCTCCTACTCGATGAATTGATAGTCGCGCCCCCATCAGATGCAGTTAGTGAATGCAGGTCTCACCATCGTTTGAGCACCAAAAAGCTAGATTTCCTTCCCTATTTATATCGAATACTAACCAATATATTTCTCTATTTATCAATCAATTAGCCCTAACACGATGGATAAAAAGATCCACCTTTATCGCCATTTAGAACAATAAATAACCATCTATATCAAATACCTATCGCATATAACGAAATCAAAGCCTTTACTGATTGAATTGTCAGTCTCATTAGTTAGAATCGCCAACTAATTCTAATAATAATTCTCATCTTTTTATTTTATTCAAAGAAGGACATTACATGCGCCAACTTCTCAGTGGCTTATCAATCAAAATACAAATTCTTATACCCGTACTATTTTCCGTTGTCTTACTTTTAGCCGGTGTCATTATCGGTGGTGAAAAACTAGAAAGTGCATTCAAAGATGTGTCAGTAGCAACCGACCAGTTAATCTTACATAAAGAAGAACTTAGCGAAATCGTCGACAACAGCTATGGCATGCGCATCAAAGCGATTTACAGTCTATTCAATGCTGATGACGTAAAAACATTGGTTGAAACACTAAACCAAAAACGCGATCAGAATACTCGCCTACTGAATTCATTAGACACAGTGCCAGGCATGCAAGATGAAGTGGCCGCGATGAACAAAGCGATGAATCACTATGTCGATTTTTCTCGTACCACCATGCTTCCGCTATTAAGAGCGAAACACGGCGATGCATCACTATCTTCAGATTTTGAAAACCGCTACCAGATCGCAATCGACCAATACCGACATGCGGGTAATGAAATGGTGCAAGCGATCAATACTCTGTCTAAAAAGCTGAACTTGCTTGCCACTCAAGAGGTCGACATCAACGGCCAGCAACACGCTAGCACGCTGACTACTGCGACCATTGCACTGTTGGTGATCCTGTCTGTAGCTCTAATTATCAGTTGGACGCTGGCTGGTATCATTGTTAAGCCGATCAGCAACATTCAAGAAACGATGCGGGAAGTAGCAAAAGGTAACTTGTTAGTTAAAGCAGAAGAGTATGGCGACAACGAAATCTCACGCCTAGCGCAAGACGTAAACCAGTCTGTTGAACAGCTGCGTGACACGGTAAGCTCGCTGTCTCGAATCAGTATCGAAGTGGCTTCTGCGTCGACAGAGCTAGCGGCTGTAATGACACAGTCCAGCGTTAACTCAGACCAAGAGAAGCAAGAGGTGGAGCAAGTTGCTTCTGCTGTGAACCAATTGGAAAGCACAGCAGCACACGTTAATGAGAACGCAGTACAAGCCGACTCAGCGTCTAAGCAAGCTGACGAAATGGCGACACACAGCATGAGCTTGTTTAATGAAAGCAACAAAGCTAACGAACAGATGGCGATTCAGCTAAGCGAAGCCGCAAATGTTGTGGGCACGCTAAAAGAGCACTCTGAACAGATTGGTAAAGTGATTGAGGTAATTCAAAGTATCTCTGAACAAACTAACCTGCTGGCGCTTAACGCAGCAATCGAAGCCGCTCGTGCAGGTGAAAGCGGTCGTGGTTTCGCAGTGGTTGCTGATGAAGTTCGAATGCTAGCGGCACGTACACAAGATTCAACCAAAGAGATCCAAACCATCATAGAAGGTTTGCAGGTTCAATCCGGTAACGCGAATGAAAGCATGAGCAGCTCATTATCTATGCTGGAACACAACCAAACTCTTGCAGGTGAAGTAAGCGCGGCGCTTTCAGGCATTGCTAACTCGGTAACGGACATGACTGAGATTAACACTCAGGTTGCCTCTGCCGCCGAAGAGCAAAGCCAAGTAACCTCAGACATCAACCGTAACATCTCAAACATCTACAGCCTAGTAAGCCAAAACGTTACCGGCATTACTCAAGCCGCTGCAGCAAGCCACGAGCTTTCTAACCTAGCAGAACAACAGAAGCAGCAGTTGGATTACTTTAAGGTATAGGCTTCAAGGTACGAAGTTCAAGGCAAACAGATTCAGGCTGTATGCTCTTTAGAACTCGCCGATAAACAAAAAGCCAGCCATCATGGCTGGTTTTTCGCTTTTAGACACTACTGACGAGATTCAGCCGCTCGAATTCTTTCAATCGCTTCTACCCTTCTAAGCTGTTCTGGTAGGAAATGTTCAGTCCTAAGTTGCGCAATCTTCTCTTGTTGTTCGGTTTTTGATAGGAATGAATCTTTCAAGACATCATTTCGTTCTGCGAAGTAGACCTCTAACGAGTCTTCAAAGGCCGCTCTTTGTTTATCAAGTGCTTCAAGTCTCTGGGTTACTTCTTCACCGACAAGTTCGCTTCTCTTTAAGTATTTACCCTGTTCATCGAGACCTTCAGAGCTAGAGAGCTGTTGGAGTAACACCTGATTCTGGTGACTCGACTGAACATAATCAGGTTGCTCAGATAGATAGGATTCGAGTCTTTGTTGGTATTCTTCATCCTCTAATCCCTCCTGTTTCAGAAGTAACTTTTCTAAGGCGATTTCTCTCATTCTGTTGTCGTGCGTAAACAGAATACTTATCTCGCTCTCACTGAAAAACTGAGCTTGGAGGTCAAGGAGCGCTTGATTGAGTGCACGTAGATCATCAGCGGAAATGGATGTGGTACCGAACTGCACGTCCAACGATGTCAGTGCCGACTTATACTCAAGATATTTGGCAAACAGTGCTTCATCAACCACGGTTGTTGATGATTGTTCGTGGTGTTTCGCCACGTTGTCTCGAATATCTTCAAGGGTTAATTCTGTATTACCTGACACGAAATATTCCATCATGTCTTTTGCTGATGCGTTATCGATGTCGGTATCTTGCTGAGAGGTGACTTTCAATGAGGAGACGCGTTGTTCGTCGTCAGTATGTGTATCTTGATTATTTAGATATAAAAAGACCGCCGCTGTGCTCATCAGGGCTATCGTGGTTATCGACAAAATGGCGGTCTTTTTCATCATACTTCCCTTGTTTTCTTATTAAACGGCTTTGCAGACTACAAGCCAGCCAACTTCAATCGATTGGCATGCTGACGATATAGAGTTACAGGATCTGTCTCAAACAAGTGGTGAATTCCCAATAACCCATTAATCTCATCTAGGTGGTTCATTTTGTAATCATCACCAATCACTTTGCCCAAATGCGCGCTGCATGCTCCTACTAAGCCATCATTAGGTTCGTTGAAGGCTAAGCCTAGGATTGTCATCGCTCCGTCGGTAGGATCAAGAAGGTTGGTAAAAGTGGAAGACCCTGTCCATGAATAGTAATAAACGCCGTTACTTGCTTGCCACTCACCATCGCCACACTCAGACGTCGGAACGCCCTCAGGGTAAAACTGGTTGAAGGCTAGCGAGCCTTCTGTGGTCAATGCTTCAAGAGAAGCGAGGCCGTCTTGGTCGAGATCCGTTCCACCAGATAAAAGGTTAATCAGTGTCGTTAATCCACCTGCTAATTTAACCGCGATACCTTCTGTGACAGAGCCTTCAGATACGTTCCCTCGAACGAGATCAGCGACCTTAGAACCTTTATGTACACCGCCAATACTGGTCACTGAAGCAACAAGATCAGGTCGAACTGACGCAACATAACGAGCCGTAGGCCCACCGTGGCTATGACCAACCAGATTCACCTTACTTGCTCCTGTTGCAGCTAACAGCGTTTCAACTTGGCTGAGTAACTGTTCACCACGGACCTCTGAACTGTTGGTTGCAGAGACCTGAGCGACATATACGTTCGCGCCATCTTTGGTTAGGGATTCAGGTACGCCATAGAAATAGTCAACGCCCGCTAATGTATCGAAACCAAACAGACCATGTACCAACATAATGGGGTATTTCGTTTCAGTGTATCCCCTGGCTTCTAATGCTGATGCGCTCGTTCCGGCATATACGCCAAAACTGGATAGGCAGGCTATCGTCCAAATTAATATCTTTTTCAATGCTCTTTCCTTAAACAGATTAGACCTCTGATGAGTAAAAGAACCGTAGATGATGATTTTATAAAACAGAAAGTAACGACTTCATATTTGTGATGGCGAACTTGAATTAAACAGGTGCGATGAACATCAGGCAAACAGAATCAGGAGAACAAAACATAAGCAATTGATTAAATTAACATTTAACTAAGGTTGATGAGATTGTTCTTTCAATATCCCGACTCAAATATCAATTCAACATTCTCAATAAACCAAAATTATTCGACAAATAACCGTTTGGAAACAGGTATTTTTCAACCAAAAACTCGTTGATAACTTGAGGCTTATTCCATTAACGACACACCACAACCCTGAATATATTGACGCTAATTATTGATTTTAGATATAGGTCGTACCAGTTATCCACTTATCCACTTA